>JBBRSX010000070.1:0-29402 GCA_038244925.1 Hyphomicrobiales bacterium
CAGCTCGGTCTGCGAGGCCCGCCCGGCCCGCACCACGACCGGATGGCCGATCAGCAGGCCCGGGGCCTGCGGCGGCAGGGCATCCAAGATGATTTTCAGGGCCGCGGCATCCGTCACACGGAGGTGACCCTGGCCGTCCAGGAATTCGGTCTGAATTCCCCGGGCTTTAGCTATTTCAAAAAGGTCCATTCGGCACGCGGTTTGCAGCGCAAACATCACGGAGATGTCGCGAAATTGTCCAAATACAGGAAGGGGATAGACGGTGTTTAACGCTCTAGCCAGCCCACAGTTCCAGGGGAACCAAAGCAGGCCCAGCGGCTTTCTACATAGGTCCGGAACGTCTCCCTTTCCGCAAATGAAACGGGGGCGTCATCTCCATGGCGATGGCATCACCTTGAATAAAAAAGCCCAAACCGCAGAAAGCGCCAAAGCCGGCGCTCCCCTTCGTATCGATGGCGTCTATCCGCGCCATGACGGTGACAGCTTTGCCATGCCTGCCAACCCGGCAAATGCAAGGGAAGTGCCAGCCACCGACCCCGCAGCCGATGCGCTTTGGTACAAGGATGCCATCATCTATCAGCTCCACGTCAAGGCCTTTGCCGACAGCAACAATGACGGCATCGGCGACTTCGCAGGGCTGACCGAGAAGCTTGGATATCTTCAGGACCTCGGCGTCACCGCGTTGTGGCTGTTGCCGTTCTATCCCTCGCCCGGCCGCGACGACGGCTACGACATCGCCGATTACGGCGACATCAATCCCGATTTCGGGACCATGAAGGATTTCAAGCGCTTCATCCAGGAGGCCAAGAAGCGCGGCCTGCGCGTCATCACCGAGCTTGTCGTTAACCACACCTCGGACCAGCACGACTGGTTCAAGCGCGCCCGCCGCAGCGAGCCGAATTCCAGCGCGCGCAACTGGTATGTCTGGAGCGACACCGACCAGAAATACCAGGGCACCCGGATCATCTTCACCGATACCGAGAAGTCGAACTGGACTTGGGACCCGGAAGCCGGCCAGTTCTACTGGCACCGGTTTTTCTCGCACCAGCCGGACCTGAATTTCGACAATCCGCGCGTGGTCTCGGCGCTGGTGCAGGTGATGAAGCGCTGGCTCGATACCGGCGTCGACGGTTTTCGTCTCGACGCCATTCCCTACCTTTGCGAGCGCGACGGCACCAACAACGAGAACCTGCCCGAGACGCACGCCATCATCAAGAAGCTGCGCGCCGAGCTCGATGCCTATGCCAAGGGCAAGGTATTGCTGGCCGAAGCCAACCAGTGGCCGGAGGACGTGCAGGAATATTTCGGCCGCGGCGACGAATGCCACATGGCCTATCACTTCCCGCTGATGCCGCGCATCTACATGGCGATCGCGCAGGAGGACCGCTTTCCGATCACCGACATCCTGCGCCAGACGCCGGACATTCCGAACAGCTGCCAGTGGGCGCTGTTCCTGCGTAACCACGACGAACTGACGCTGGAAATGGTCACCGACGTCGAGCGCGATTATTTGTGGTCGACCTACGCCAACGATCCCCGCGCCCGCATCAATGTCGGCATCCGCCGGCGCCTCGCGCCGCTGATGGACAACGACCGGCGCAAGATCGAACTGATGAACTCGCTGCTGCTGTCGTTCCCGGGCACGCCGATCATCTATTACGGCGACGAGATCGGCATGGGCGACAACATCTATCTCGGCGACCGCAACGGCGTCCGCACACCGATGCAGTGGTCACCGGACCGCAATGGCGGCTTTTCGCGCGCCGATCCCGCCCGGCTTTATGCGCCGACTATCATGGATCCCGTCTACGGTTATGAGTCCGTCAATGTCGAGGCGCAGTCGCGCAGCCTGTCGTCGCTGCTCAGCGCCACCAAACGGCTGATCGCGGTTCGCAAATCGACGCTGGCGTTCGGCCGCGGCACCATGACCTTCATCCGTCCCGAAAATCGCTCGGTGCTTTGCTATGTGCGCCAGTATCAGGGTGAAGTGATTCTCTGCGTCGCCAACCTGTCGCGTTCGGCGCAGGCGACCGAACTTGATCTGTCGGCCTTCAAGGATCGCATTCCGCTGGAAATGCTGGGCCGCACGCGCTTTCCGCCGATCGGCGAACTGCCTTACATGATCACGCTGGCGCCATACGGCTTCTACTGGTTCCAGCTCCAGGAGCGCGACAAGTCGGAACCGGTAACACCGCGCGAGGTCGGCGAATTCGAGACGCTGGTAGTGCCGCTCGGCGCCACCTGGGTGTCGCTGGCGCGCGAGCGCAGCTTGTTCGAGCGCGATGTTTTGCCCGGGCATCTGGCGCAGACGCGCTGGTATCCGGAGCGATCGGCCAAGACGATCCAGCCGACGCTGACCTCGGCCGTACCGTTCTGCGATATCGGCGACAACCGGCCGTGGCTTGCCTTTTTCGAGACCACGCAACGCGGCGTCACCACGCGCTACACGATGCCGCTGCAGATCGAATGGGTACGCTTCGACCGCGAGCGTTACAATCGATATGCGCTGGCCGCGGTCCGCCAGGGCGCGCGCGAGGGCACACTGCTCGACGTCGGCACCAATCCGATCTTCATCGGCCTGCTGCTGCGCAACCTGCAGCAATCGCTCAACGTCGAGGAAAGCGAACAGGGACTGCGGCTTGAATTCCGCCCGACCAGCCGCTTCACCGACAAGCCGATCCGCGAGCCGCAACATATCCGCGCTATCGAGGCCGAGCGTCCGGACTCCACGTCATTGGTCGACAACGACTATGTCGTGCGGATCTACCGCAAGCTCGAGGAAGGCCCCAATCCCGAGATCGAGATGGGGCGCTTCCTCACAGAGGTCGCGGGCTTTGCCAACACGCCGGCGCTGCTCGGCAGCGTCGAACTGGTCGACCGCAACACAAAAAGCGCCGTCGGCGTCGTCCACGCCTTCGTTGCCAACCAGGGCGATGCCTGGACCGTCACCGCTTCCCATCTCGACCGGTTCGTCGACGAGCAGCGCATGCTGGCCACGAGCGAACCGCAGGGCACGCGCACCGATCAGACCCCCTATCTCGGTTATCTTGCACAGGCCGGACGGCGCGTCGCCGAAATGCATATCGCGCTGACCAGCAGCCGGGAGCTCGCCGAATTCGCGCCGGAGCCGATCAGGGCTGAGGATATCCAGCGCTGGACCGGCGATATCCTTGTTCGCGCCGAGCGCGTCTTCGATGCGCTGAAACAACGCCGCGACCGGCTCAAGGAAGCCGATCGCCCGCTCGCCGATCAGTTGCTGGCGCTGCAATCGGCCTTGCCGGAGCGACTGAAGGCGCTGCTGCCGCGCGGCATCGACGGGCTCAACATCCGTCATCACGGCGACTTCCATCTCGGCCAGATGCTGATCGTCAAGGACGACATCTTCATCATCGACTTCGAAGGTGAACCGCGGCGGTCAATCGCGGAACGCCGGCGCAAGGCACCGGCGGCGCGCGACGTCGCCAGCCTGATCCGCTCCATCGATTATTCGGCGACATCGGCCCTCGAGCGTTCGCTCGAACTGGCCCACGATGAGCACGGCCGGCTCAGCGCCGCGCTCGATACGTGGCGCGACCGAGCAACGCGCGAATTCCTGTCGGCCTATCGCGAAACCATGGCCCATCAGCGGCTATGGCCATCCGACCCCAGGGCGGCCGAGCGCCTGTTAACCTTCTTCCTGCTTGAGAAGGCTTTCTACGAGATCGAATATGAGCTGTCATACCGGCCCGACTGGCTGCGGATGCCGCTGACCGGTATGATCAGAATGTTGTCGCAACAGTCGCTTGAGGCCTCATGACCAAGTTAACCGCCGAGGCCTATGCGATCATCGAAGGCAAGCATTCCGATCCGTTTCACTATCTCGGCCTGCACAGCGAGGGGGATCAAAAGGTCGTACGCGCTTTCATCCCGGAAGCGTCGAACGTCGAGGCGATCGGCGAGCATGGTGAATCCGCACGGCTTGAGCGTATCCACGACTCCGGGCTGTTCGCAGGCGCCCTGCCGAACGGCTCGACCCGCTACCAGTTGCGCGCCCGCTTCGGCGATGCCGTCGTCGATCTCGACGACCCCTACCGCTTTCCGCCCGTGTTGAGCGACTTCGACCTGCATCTGCTCGGTGAAGGCACGCATATGCGGATCTACGACAAGGTTGGCGCGCATCCGATGACGCTCGACGGCGTCGACGGCGTGGCATTCGTGGTGCTGGCGCCGAACGCCAAGGGGGTCAGCGTCGTCGGCGATTTCAATTTCTGGAATGCGCGCCGGCACCCGATGCGCGTGCGCGGCGTCGGCTATTGGGAACTGTTCATTCCGCATGCCCGCGCCGGCGACCATTACAAGTTCGATGTCACAGGCCCTGACGGCCGGCATCTGGCGCTGAAATCCGATCCGCTGGCGTTTGCCACGGAGGTCCGCCCCAACACAGCCTCGATCGTCATCGACGAAACCAAAATTCCGCATCCGCGCCCGTCGCCTTCAGGCGTCAACGCGCTGGGCGCGCCGGTCTCGATCTACGAGGTCCATCTCGGCTCGTGGCGGCGCAAGGGCGGCAATGAGTGGCTGACTTATCGCGAGCTCGCCGAACAGCTTCCGGCTTACGTGAAGGATCTCGGCTTTACCCATGTCGAGTTTCTCCCGATCAGCGAACATCCCTTCGACGGCTCCTGGGGCTATCAGCCGACCGGCATGTTCGCCCCGACCAGCCGATTCGGAAGCCCTGAGGATTTTTCCGCGCTGGTCGACGCCTGCCATCGCGAGGGCATCGCCGTGTGGCTCGACTGGGTGCCCGGACATTTCCCCGACGATCCGCATGGCCTCGGCAGCTTCGACGGCACCGCTCTGTACGAACACGCCAACCCGCTGCAAGGCCGCCATCTCGACTGGGGCACGCTGATCTATAATTTCGGCCGCACCGAAGTGGTGAACTTCCTGGTCTCGAACGCGCTGTTCTGGCTGGAACGCTACGGCATTGACGGCCTGCGCGTCGATGCGGTCGCCTCGATGCTCTATCTCGACTATTCCAGGCCGGCCGCCGAATGGATTCCGAACCAGCATGGCGGCCGGGAAAATCTCGAGGCCATCGATTTCCTGCGCCGCTTCAACACCGAACTGTTCGGGCATTTTCCGGACACTACCACGGCGGCGGAAGAATCCACCGCCTGGCCGCAGGTGTCGCGGCCGGTCGAATATGGCGGGCTCGGCTTCGGCTACAAATGGAACATGGGCTGGATGCACGACACGCTGAAATATATCGGCAAGGATCCGGTGCACCGCAAATTCCATCACGGCGACATCCTGTTCGGCCTGCACTACGCGTTTTCGGAAAACTTCATTCTGCCGCTCTCCCACGATGAAGTGGTGCACGGCAAACGTTCGATCCTCGGGCGCATGCCCGGCGACGACTGGCAGCGCTTTGCCAACCTGCGCGCCTATTACAGCTTCATGTTCGCCCATCCCGGCAAGAAGCTGATGTTCATGGGCTGCGAATTCGGCCAGGAGCGCGAGTGGGATCACGACCATTCGCTTGACTGGCACCTGCTCGACCAGCAGAAGCACGCCGGCATCCACAGCCTGGTCCGCGACCTCAACAAGCTCTATCGTACGGTGCCGGCGCTGCATGAACTCGATTGCAGCCAGGCCGGTTTCGAATGGGTCATCACCCATGATTCCGCCGGCAACGTCTTTGCCTGGGTCCGCAAGGGCCTCGACGCGCACGCGCGCTGCCTCGTAGTCGTGAATTTTTCTCCGAATGTCTATTACAACTATCGCGTCCGCGTGCCGTTTGCCGGCAAGTGGAAAGAGATGTTCAATTCAGACTCCGCGCATTATGGCGGAAGCAATGTCGGCAATGTCGGTGAGGTCCGCACCCTCGAGGGCGCGATCCCCGAGCTCAACCTGACCCTGCCGCCGCTGGCCGCGATCTTTCTGGTACCGGAAAACTGACGCATGCGACTATCGGCGGGAAACTCCGCGCGCCTCGGCGCCAGCTGGGACGGCAGGGGCACCAACTTTGCGCTGTTCTCGGCAAATGCCGAGAAGGTCGAGCTGTGCCTGTTCGACAGCCAGGGCCGCCGCGAGCTCGAGCGCATTGAACTGCCGGAACGCAGCGAAGACGTCTGGCACGGCTATCTCAACGACGTCTCGCCCGGCCAGTTGTACGGTTATCGCGTCTACGGGCCATATGCGCCCGAACGCGGCCATCGTTTCAACGCCAACAAGCTGCTGCTCGACCCCTATGCCAAGCGGCTGGCCGGCCGGCTGGTCTGGAGCGATGCGCATTTCGCCTATCGCGCCGGCAGCCCGCGCGAGGATCTGTCGTTCGACCGGCGCGACAATGCCCGCGGCATGCCGAAGGCGGTCGTGGTCGACGAGACCTTCAACTGGGGCCGCCGCGAGATGCGCCCCAATATCGCCTGGGAAGACACCATCATCTACGAGGCCCACATCAAGGGCCTCACCCAAAAGCGCGACGACGTGCCGCCGAACCTGCGCGGCACCTATGGCGGATTGTCGTCGCCGGCAATGATCGACCATCTCAAGCGTCTCGGCGTCACCACCGTCGAACTGCTGCCGGTCCACGGGCTGATCGACGACCGCATGCTGGTCGAGAAGAAACTGGTGAACTACTGGGGCTACAACACGCTGGCGTTCTTTGCGCCCGAGGCCCGCTACGCGCAGGACAACGCGCTCGACGCCTTCCGCACCACCGTGGCGCGGCTGCACGACGCCGGGATCGAGGTGATGCTCGACGTGGTCTATAACCACACCGCCGAGGGCAACCATCTCGGCCCGACGCTGTCGTTTCGCGGTATCGACAACGCCTCCTATTACTGGCTGAAGCCGGACAATCCGCGCTTCTATGACGACTTCACCGGCTGCGGCAGCTCGGTAAACCTCAACCATCCGCGCGTGCTGCAAATGGTGATGGATTCGCTGCGCTACTGGGTCGAGGTCTGCCATGTCGACGGCTTTCGTTTCGATCTCGCCACCACGCTGGCGCGCGGACCCAATGGCTACGACCGCAACGCGGCGTTTCTCACCGCCGTGCGGCAGGATCCGGTGCTGGCGACCGTCAAGATGGTTGCCGAACCCTGGGACCTCGGCATGGGCGGCTACCAGGTCGGCGCCTTCCCGTCGCAATGGTCGGAATGGAACGACCGCTATCGCAGCGCGATGCGCCGTTACTGGAGCGGCGAAGGCAGCCTGATCGGCGAAGTATCCAGCCGCATGACCGCTTCATCCGACCTGTTCCACCACGACAACCGCGCGCCGCGCGCCGGCATCAACCACGTCACCGTCCATGACGGGTTCACGCTGGCAGACCTGTTCAGCTACAACGAGAAGCACAACGAGGCCAACGGCGAAGACAACCGCGACGGTTCCAGCGACAACCAGAGCAACAATTGCGGCCATGAAGGCCCGACCGGCGACGCGGCCATCGTGACGCTGCGCCGGCAGCTGCGCAAGAACCAGCTCGCCTGCCTGATGCTGGCACAGGGCACGCCGCTGATGCTGGCCGGCGACGAGGTCGGCAATTCGCAGAACGGCAACAACAACGCCTATTGCCAGGACAACGAGATCGGCTGGATCGGCTGGGACAATCTCGGCAAGGACGGCGACGACCTCACCGATTTCGTCGGCCACATGACCGAACTGCGCCGCCGCTTCGGACAGATCCGCAGTCAGCGCTGGCTCGACGGACGGCGCCCCGACGGCTCCTACGGCGTGCTGTGGCTAACGCCGTCCGCGGTGGAGATGAAGGATTCCGACTGGACTTTTCCGGACGGCCGCTTTCTCGCCTATGTGCTCGGCCCGATGGAACAAGGACAGGCGCCGATCTTTATCGTGCTGAACGCCGCCCCCGAAGAGATCGCATTCAAGATGCCCGTGATGTCCGACTACAAGAACTGGCAGCAAGTGCTTAACACCACCGAGAGTGAACAGAAGACCGCGGACTTCGCCTCCGGCAGCGACACCAAGGCGCCGCCGCGCTCGGTGCTGGCATTTGCGGGCGCGGCATGAATGGACGGACGTTTGGACCGCAACTGACCAAAGACGGCACGCGCTTTCGCCTGTGGGCGCCGGCGGCCAGACGCGTCGACGTGATGCTGGCGCAGCCGCATGCGATGACGTTCGGCGAGGATGGCTGGTTCACTGCCGACATCACGGGCGTGAGAGCCGGCGCGCGTTACAAATTCCGTATCGACGACGAGATCGATGTCCCCGACCCTGCGTCGGCCTTTCAGCCCGACGACGTGTTCGGCCCGAGCGAAGTGATCGATCACAGCGCTTATGTCTGGCACGCCAAGGACTGGCGCGGGCGGCCGTGGGCTGAAGCCGTCATCGTCGAGGCCCATGTCGGTGCCTTCACGCGCGACGGCAGCTATCGCGCCATGATCGACAAACTCGATCATCTCGTCGAGACCGGGATCACCGCGCTGGAGTTGTTGCCGCTGGCGGATTTCGCCGGCTCCCGCAACTGGGGCTATGACGGCGTGCTGTGGTACGCGCCCGACAGCGCCTACGGCCGCCCGGAAGACCTCAAGGCGCTGATCGACGCTGCGCATCTGCGCGGGCTGATGGTGATGCTCGACGTGGTCTATAATCACTTTGGACCCGAAGGGAATTATCTCGGCCGTTACGCGCCAAGCTTCTTCATGGAAGCGCAAACGCCGTGGGGCAGCGCGATCGACTACCGCGTCCCCGAAGTGCGCGCCTTCGCGATCGAGAACGCGCTGCACTGGCTACGCGACTACCGCTTCGACGGGCTGCGGCTGGACGCGGTGAACAGCATCGTCGAACCCGGCGGGCTATCACTGCTGCACGATCTCAGCGCCGCTGCCGGCGAACTCGCCAGTGAGACCGGCCGCCACATCCATCTCGTGCTGGAAAACGGCGACAACCGCGCCAGCATTCTCGATGCGGCGCAGGATCCGCCGCGCGGCAAATATCGCGCGCAGTGGAACGACGACTATCATCACGCCTGGCGGGTGCTGATGACCGGCGAGAAGCAGGGCTATTACGGCGACTATCAACGCGCGCCGCTTGACGACATTGCCCGGGCGCTGTCATCCGGATTCATCTACCAGGGCGAGCCATCGGCGTTTCGCGGCGGCCCGCGCGGCGAGCCGAGCGGTGCGCTTTCGCCGATGGCGTTCGTCAACTTCCTCGGAAACCATGACCAGATCGGCAATCGCCCGCTCGGCGATCGGCTGGAATCGGTTGCCGCCACGGAAGCGATCGAGGCGGCGCTGGCGGTGCTGCTGCTGGCGCCTGATATTCCGATGCTGTTCATGGGCGAAGAATGGGGCGCGAAGACGCCGTTCCCGTTCTTCTGCGACTTCAAGGGCGATTTGGCGGACGCCGTCCGCAAAGGCCGCCGCAGCGAATACGAATGGGCCTTCGCGGAATATGGCGACGAGATACCCGACGCCCTTGATCTATCGACTTTCCAGTCGGCCGTGCTCGATTGGGACGAGCGCCGGCAAGCCGGACCGCAAAGGCGCCTGAAGCTGGTGCACGATCTGCTCGCGTGCCGCCGGCAGGAGATCGTCCCTCGGTTAGCGGGCGCCGCCTTCGGCGCGACTAGCGCGGGCAAGAATGGCCTGCTGACGGCGGACTGGCGGATGGGCGACGGCACAACGCTCGCACTGCTCGCCAATCTGTCCGACCGCAATATCTCCCATGCGCCGGCCAAGCCCAAGGGAACCCTGATCTGGGGCAGCGAGTTGAACGACCGCGTCCCGCCGTGGTCGGTGGTCTGGCGCATCGGATAGAATCATGCCCCCGGCGATCCCGATCGCGACCTACCGCCTGCAACTGACGGCGGATTTCAACTTCGATGCCGCCGCTGCCGTGGTGCCTTATCTGAAAGCGCTCGGCATTACGCATCTCTATACCTCGCCGTTCATGAAGGCGGCCGAAGGCTCGACCCACGGCTACGACATCGTCGATCACACCAAACTCAATCCGGAGCTCGGCGGCGAGGAAGGTTTTGAGCGGCTCAGCGCGGCGCTGAAGCAGCACGATATCGGGCTGATCCTGGATTTCGTGCCGAACCATGTCGGCGTGCATTTTGCCGGTAATCCCTGGTGGCTGGACGTGCTGGAATGGGGCGAGGCTTCGCCGCACGCGGCTTCCTTTGACATCGACTGGGACCAACTCCCCTACCGCGCCCGCGGCGGCGTCCTGCTGCCGATCCTCGGCACCTCCTATGGCGCTGCGCTGGAAAGCGGCGAGATTGAACTGCGTTATCACGCCAGCGAAGGCAGTTTTTCGGCGTGGTATTTCGAGCACCGGCTGCCGATCGCTCCCGAACGCTACAGCGAAATCTTGCGGATGATCGTCAAGGAAGCCGCGGCCGAAGACAGTCCTGCCGGTGAACATATCCTCACCCTGGCGTCGCGCTACACAGGTCTACGCCATCCGAACCACCGCGAAGCCCCGGCGTTCAAGGCCGAGTTGAAAGCGATCGAGGGCGCCGCCGAGGTCATCGGACGCGGGCTTGGCGCCTATCGCGCCGGACCGGGCCGCGCCGCACCGACACTGGCGCTGCATCATCTTCTGGAACGCCAGCACTACCGGCTCGGCCACTGGCGGCTGGCGTCCAGCGACATCAACTACCGCCGCTTCTTCGACGTCAATACGCTGGCGGGGTTGCGGGTCGAAGACGCCGGCACGTTCGACGCAGTTCACAGCCTGGTCAAAACGTTGATCGCCGATGGCAAACTGCAGGGCTTGCGACTCGATCACATCGACGGCCTGCGCGATCCCGCGCAATACTTTCAGCGCCTGCGCCGGATGGTCCGCGAGGCGCAAGGCGAGCACACACGACCGTTCTATACAGTGATTGAAAAAATTCTTGGCGAAGGAGAAAAACTGCCAAAGTTCAGCGGCGTTCACGGCACCACCGGCTATGAGTGGATGAACGTGTTGACGCAGGTGCTGGTCGACGGCAATGGCCTGGCGCCGCTGGATGAAGTCTGGCGCCAGATCAGCAATCAATCGCCAAAACTGGAACCGGTTTTGCGAGACGCCAAACGACGCGTGCTGGAAACCCTGCTCGCCAGCGAGTTCACGGTGCTGTCGCGGCTGCTGGCGCGGATCGCCAGCGGGCATTATTCGACGCGCGACTATTCCGCCGACAGCCTGCGGCAGGCGCTCGAACTCTATGTGCTGCACTTTCCGGTCTATCGCACCTATCTGACCTCGGCCGGCCCGACCGCCCACGACCGTGCACTGATCGCCGCGACCATCGATAAAGCGCGTGCCGACTGGTATGCGGCCGACGACGGCATCTTCGATTTCCTGCGCGACTCCCTGACCATGGATCTGGTCAAGCCCGGCCGCGCGGCCCACAGCGTCCCCCGCGTGCGACGCTTTGCCTTGAAAGTGCAGCAGTTCACGGGGCCGCTGACGGCCAAGGCGCTTGAGGACACCGCGTTCTATCGCTACCACCGCCTGCTTGCGCTCAACGAAGTCGGCGGCGATCCATCCGCTCAGGCGCTCCCGGTGGAAGCATTTCACGCCATGATGGCGACGCGGGCGCGGGACTGGCCGCATGGCATGACGGCGACGGCAACCCACGACACCAAGCGCGGCGAGGATGCGCGCAGCCGGATCATGGCGCTGTCGGAAATGCCGGGCGAATGGACCAGCACGGTGGCGCGCTGGAAACTGCTCAATGCGCCGCATCTAGTTGTAGACGGCGAGATGCGGGCACCGTCGGCGACATTCGAATACATGCTGTACCAGACCCTGCTGGGCGCTTGGCAGCCGGACGACGCGACGTTTTCCGAGCGGCTCCAGGCCTATGCGTTGAAGGCCGCGCGCGAAGGCAAGGAGGAAACCAGCTGGCTTAATCCCCACGCCGCCTACGAGGCCGGATTGAAAGCCTTCATCGTACGGATTCTGGATCATTCGCAGTCATCGGAGTTTCTGGATTCGCTGCTGACACTGGCGCGACGGGTGACGCTGATGGGTGCGCTGAATTCGCTGAGCCAGCTGACGCTGAAGGCCACCCTGCCGGGTGTGCCCGACTTTTATCAAGGCACGGAGTTCTGGGATTTTTCGATGGTCGATCCCGATAACCGCCGGCCAGTTGATTTTGCCGCCCGGGCCCGTGCGCTTGATGCGCTGGAACGGCCTGATTGGCCACGACTGATAGAGAACTGGCCGGGCGGCGAGTTGAAGCTCGCCTGGACCCGGCATCTGCTAAAGCTGCGGACTGAATGCGCCGATGTCTTCACACAGGGCGATTACGTCCCGCTGGAAATCAACGGGACGCACCGCGATCACTTCATTGCCTATGCGCGGCGGCATGACCGCGAAGCCGTGATCGCCATTGTCGCGCGGCGGTTTGCGCCGTTCACTGACAGTGGCCGGGTATGGCCAGATCCAGAACGTTTTGATGCCACGTTGGATGTCAGCGGCTATGCGGTGCAGGGTTTTGCCGACGCCGACGCCAAGGAATTGCGGTTGTCCGGCCTGCTGAAAAACCTGCCGGTGGCGGTGGTGAAGGCCGGCTATCATGGCGCCAAGAAGCCGGCGCGCAAACGCCAACTGGCATAACTGCGACGTCAGCTCTTTTTGGTCAGCAGCAGATTGCCACGGCTGCGGATCGCGGCCTGTGCCACCTCGGCAAAGCGCTGCAACAGCCAGGGCAGCACCACTTCGACCCGCACATGGTCGTCGGCAACATCGACGTGGCCGGCGGCTGCCTGCCCCATCGCGCGGACACGAAAGATCATGCGATTGTCTTCCCAGCGTTCCTCGTCGACAACAAGCACCGGCACGCTGGTCGCCGCGCGCGACAGTCCCGTCTTCAGACGGCGCATTGCTTCCTCGCGCCCGAGACTATGCGGAATAGATACTACGAGCGGTGCAGCCATCGTTGGTCATCCTCTTTTGACTGTAACTCCATGTAATTTCAAAGCTTCGAAAATGAAGAGCTCTGCGCAATATCGCGGCGCAAAAATTGGAACTTTCACGGTTCCCGGTGGTTCTCCCGCCTGAAGGCAGCGACAACTTGACGCCTCCCTGCCGGGCTGAGGAGAAATTCATATGTCCATCGGAACAATCATCCTGATCATTCTCGTGATCGCCCTGCTCGGCGGTTTCAGCGGCATCGGCGGCGGACCGTTCTACGGCACCGGTTATTACGGCGGCGGCGGATTGGGCCTTGTGATTGTGATTCTGCTGATCCTGCTGTTGCTCGGAAAGCTGTGAACGTTGTCATTCCGGGATGCGCCGCTTGGCGCAGACCCGGAATCCATACTCACGATCGTGGTTGTAGATTCCGGGCTCGCGACGGCGCCGCGCCCCGGAATGACGTAAGAGGATTACATCGCCGCCAGCTTCTTCATCGCCGCCTTGATCGGCGCCGCGGCGTCATCATAACCCTGCCATGCTTTCGTCTTTGCCAGCAGCGCCGGCACGGTGCGCACGGTAAACTTCTTCGGATCAAGATCGCTCCGCACCTGCGTCCAGGTCAACGGCATCGAGACCGTGGCGCCGTCGCGGGCACGAGGTGACAGCACCGCCACCGCCGTCGACATCCGGTCGTTGCGCAGGTAGTCGAGAAAAATCTTTCCGTTTCGCAGCTTCTTGGACATGTTGAGCAGATAGCGCTGCGGATCATCGTTGGCCATCCACCGGCAGATACCTTGCGCGAACGCCTTGGCTTGCTTCCAGTCTACTCTGTCCCTGGCGCCGTAGAGCAGCGGCGTCACCACATGCAGCCCCTTGCCCCCGGTGGTCTTGCAGAAACTTTCGAGACCCACCGCGGTCAACCGCTGCCGCATCTCCTTGGCGGCTTCGACCACCTCCGCGAATTCGACGTCGGGCGCGGGGTCGAGATCGAATACCAGCCGGCCCGGCACGTCGGGCGCATCGGGCGCGCAATTCCAAGGATGCAGCTCAAGTCCGCCGCTCTGCGCCACCGCAGCCAGCCCTTCGATCCGATCGATCTGCAGATAGGGTTTTCGGTCGCCGGCGACCTTGACCAGCTCCAGCAGCTTCGAACCACCCGGCATCGCGTGACGCTGGAAAAACGTCTCGCCCTTGATGCCGTCGGGCGCGCGTAACACGGAGCATGGCCGGCCCTTGATATGGCCGATCATCCATTCGCCGACCACCTCGAAATAGCGGGCGAGATCGAGCTTTGTTACCGGCTTTCCGTCGCCGCCGTCGGGCCACAGCGCCTTGTCGGGCTTTGAGATGGCAACGCCCATCACGTCAGCGGGTCTGTTCGCCGGTGATCTCACGATCGACGGTTTCGCAATTTTTTTCACCGACGGTCCCTCCGCTATCACTTCGTCCGCGGGCTTGTCCTGCCGCAGCCCCTTGAACGCGGCCTGCCGGATTTTGCCACCATCGGTCCAGCCCGCGAATTCGATCTCGGCGACCAGTTCAGGCTTCAGCCAATGCACGTCGCGGGTCTTTGCCGGCACATCCTTGCCGCCGAACGGATTCTTGTCAGAGGCGGCCGCCTTCAACGCCGGCATGATGCGGCGGACAGTGTCCGCGCCAAAGCCGGTGCCGACGAGCCCGACATATTCCAGCTGCTTGCCGCGATGGACCCCGGCCATCAGCGAGCGGAATTTGCCGTGGGTGGTCTTCCAGCCGCCAAGCACGACCTCCTGGCCGTCGCGAATCTTGGTCTTGGTCCACCTCTCGGATCGGCCGGAGCGGTAGGGCGCGTCGAGCTTCTTGGAGATGATGCCTTCCAGCGACATTTGGTGGGCCGTTTGCATCATCACGTCACCGCGTACTTCAAAGTGATCGACGTAGCGGATCAGTTTTTCACCCTTGCGTTTCTCAAGCAGGTGTTTGAGGCGCGCCTTGCGCTCATGCAGCGGCAAATCGCGAAGGTCTTCGCGACCGTGAAACAGCAGATCGAACGCGAAGAAGACGAGCGCGTTGGTCCTGCCTTCCGACAACGCAGCCTGCAGCATCGAAAAATGCGGCACGCCGTTGTCGTCGAGCGCGGCGATCTCGCCGTCGATCAGCACGTCCGGCAAGGATTCTGCTTCCTTGGCGATGGCGCCGAACTTGTCGGTCCAGTTCAGCCCTTTGCGGGTATTGAGCGCAACATCGCCGTCCTCGACCCGCAACTGCACGCGGTAACCGTCGAACTTGATCTCGTGGCCCCAGCCGTCTGAATTGGGCGGCCGCTCCACGGACGTGCAAAGTTGCGGCGCGACGAAATCGGGTATGGCCGCGACCTTCTTCGCCTCGCCTCTCTTCGCTTTCGAAATCTTCGCGGCGGTCACCGGCGCGGGCCGCACGATCGCGGTCTTGCCCTTGGCGCGCGCCTCGGCGGCCTCGCCGCGGTTGGAATGCCAAACGGCATCGGCTTTACCTTTGCCTCCCTTGGCCAGCATGAACGGCTTTGGCGCCCTTCCCTTGCCCGCGGCAATCTCCGCCATCGTGCGCCCCGAGGCCACCGAGTGATCTTCGTCAAGGATATCGTTGGCCTCGCCTTCCCGCACGAACTCATCGCGGTGCTTGATCAGGAGCCAGTTGGTGCGCTTGCCGCCATAGCGGTCGCCCTTCATCCGCACCAGAACCCAGCTGCCGTGCAGCTTGTCGCCGCGGAGAGTGAATTTCAGATCGCCCTTCTTGAAGCCTCGTTCGGGATCGTCGGATTCCCAGGTGCCTCGGTCCCAGAGCTGCACGATGCCACCGCCATACTCGCTCTCGGGAATGGTGCCTTCGAAATCGCCGTAATCGAGCGGGTGATCCTCGACCTCGACCGCCAGCCGCTTGTCGTGCGGATCGAGCGAGGGTCCGCGCGTCACCGCCCAGGACTTGAAGACGCCATCGAATTCGAGCCGGAGATCGTAATGCAGCCGCGTCGCAGCATGTTTCTGGATCACGAACCGCCGCTGCTTTGATGGCGCCACCTTGACGTCGCCGGACGGCTCCGCGGTCTTCTCGAAATCGCGTTTCTTGCGGTAGGTGGCAAGATTCTTCGAATGGCTTTTCGGCGGCACGATTGGACCTCACACATCCGAGGCCGCGCAAACAGCCGCCCGGAGCGAAAACCAACCATAGCCGCTGAAGTTCCCAAACCCAACCGTACAGGAGGTTCCAAGGGCGGTTCGGGCCTGCGAAGGACGCACGCCGCCCGAGGCCGGGAAGCCCCCCCTCCGACCGTCAGCTATCTACCGCATAAGGCCGCCCGCAAGCCGTTTTGGACACGCATGGCCCGGGCTCTGGAGGCCGGGACTGGACTGACGCGCGATTTCAGAATTTTGAAAATTCGAAATGCATTCCGTCCTTGTCGCTGACGCCACTGAAGTGTCCGCCCCAAAAGAAGCCAAGCTCGTTGGCGGAGCTGACCAGTTCCCGCACACAGCCGCGGGTCGGACAGAGCGCGGGCCCTGTACCGAACGCATTGTCGGAGGCGTTGATATCGAACGCCGCGCCAAAGGCATGGTTACTGATGGCGCTCACGTCGCTGCTGCGCTTGACGCCATGAGATCCTGTGCCGGGAGATTGTCCGCGCTTGTACCTCGGAACGTAGGCGCCGTCGTAGTTACGGATCACATGCAGGAGATCCAGCTGTTCCCAGCGGGCAAAGAGAAGGAGGATATGGGGCGCTGCCAGCTTGTGACAGCGCATGGTGCCGGAAAATCCGACGGCGAACTTCAGTTGCGGGATCTGAATATCGACGATGTTCTCCGTGCGCCAGTCGGCGACACTGTTATCGCAACTGCCCAGCGTCACAATCTCGTCGTCATCGGCGCGATGATCAAGCGACAATTGCTTGAACTTGAAGCAGCCCAGTGCCGCGTTGCGGTCAGCATTGCTCGGACTTGAAATATCCGTCGGACGCGGCGGAAACCGGCTTGTCGACTTGTCGTTGTAGTAATTGTTCAATCTGACCGTGTAGCCAAGGCCCTGCGCCACATCCAGCGTGGCCTGATCAAGCTCGCCGGTCGGCGGCAGCGAGCGCTGAACCTGAAAGATCTTGGTCGCCTCCTCGGTCTTGGCACCGAACTGCGCATCGATCGCGCCGGTCTGCGTCACGTTTTGCTTGCGCAGGAAATATTGCCAGCGCTGGACCTCAAGGGGCAAATTCCTCCCGCCTCGTTTCAACAAAAAAGGCATAAGAAAACCTCCTGTCTAACAGCGGACGTCGGAAATCAGCTGCGCAATCGTCCGTCCAAACGGCATCATTGAAGCACCGCACCAGCACCAGGCGTCGAATCCACTAGCGCCTGCACGTCGCGAAACAGGGTGTCGCAGTCGCGGATGACCTCGGCCTTCTTGGTGTTTATCGGCCCCCAATGCTTGCGCAAATGCCGCAGCGTCACGCCGGCGAACTCCGCGGCAAATGCCGGACACGCCTTGGTCAGCCGCTGAAACTCGGCGCCATCACCGGTACCGAAGTTCGCGAGGTTTGCCGCCGAGCAGGTCACGCCCTCATGGAAAATGTCCACAAAGCCCGACGGATTGCCCCGATAGGTTGCGAACAGCGGGGGCAGTAGCGGACTGGCGTTGCGTGCGTTGTAGCTGACCTGAAAAAGGCCGGCCTCGGCGGTTTCGGCGGTCGTGTTCGAAGCGGACGTGTCGCGGCCTTCGCAATGTTTACCGGAGCTTTCGCGCATCCCCAGTCCGGTCAGCAGCACAAACAGATGACGCAGCGTATCCGCGCTCGCCGTCGCGTTGCTCAATCCCAGCGCCTGAAACTCCGGCGCGTACCACGACAGCGCGTCGACATTCGGACTTTGGGTATCGGCCTTGGCGATATCCGCGGCCGCCGGATTGCCGGCCTGGAATTTGCAGTAGACCCGCGCAAACGCGACGGCCATTCCCTTGATGTATCCCGCCGGTGCGCGGCCGCGATCCTTCCAGTGAAAGCTCATGATTGCAGAACTTGCGGCGGTGGCCGCGATCCGGGAAATGATCGTTCCCGCTGCCGGAACGGCTTCTGACATCGCGACGGGAGATATCGCCGACTTTGCTGCTCTCTTCTTTGCCGCTCCGGTTTTGGATACGGCCTTCTTGGCCTGCCCTGCCATGACGCCCTCTTCGCCGATTTACGGTGAATTAGCGTACACCCTTCGCTAGATCAGTCAATTTAAGAGTTCATTTCGAACAGTTGCTACCCTTACTCGTGTTGCAGCACGGCATCCCGGAACGAAAACCAGCCATAGCCGTTGAAGTTCCCAAACCCAACCATGCCGGAGATTGTAATGGCCCCCCGTGCCTATTGGAAAGGCTCGCTCAAGCTGTCCCTGGTGTCCTGCCCGGTGGCGCTGTATCCGGCCTCGACCGCCGCCGAGAAGACCCGTTTCCACATGATCAACAAGGAGACCGGCAACCGGCTGAAGCAGCAGATGGTCGACGCCGAAACCGGCGACGTCGTCGAGGCGGACCAGAAGGGCCGCGGCTATGAGCTGAAAAAAGGCGAATATGTCGAAATCGGAAAGGACGAACTCGAGGCGGTCCAGATCGAGAGCAATCACACCATCGATATCGACAGTTTTGTGCCGCGGGACGAGATTGACAAACGTTATCTCGATCATCCCTATTACATCGTTCCCGACGGCAAGGCCGGGGTCGACGCTTTCGCCGTGATCCGCGACGCCATGAAGGACAAGGACCGCGTCGCGTTGGCACGCATCGTGCTGACCAGCCGCGAGCATGTCATCGCCATCGAGCCGCTTGGGAAAGGTCTGCTCGGTACCACGCTGCGCTTTCCCTATGAACTGCGCGACGAGAGCGACTATTTCGACGATATCAAGAGCCCCAAGATATCAAAGGACATGATCGAACTGGCAAGCCACATCCTCGATACCAAGGCCGCGCATTTTGATCCGTCGAAATTCAAGGACGAATACGAGAATGCGCTGAAGGCACTGGTGCGGCGCAAAGCTTCCGGCAAAACGATCAAGGTGACTGAGCGCGAGAAGAAGCCGGACAACGTGGTCAATTTGATGGATGCGCTGAAGGCGAGCCTGAAGGGCGGGTCGGGCGCAAAACGGCGGACGTCGGCATCAAGACGGACGCCAGCGCCCCGGGCTGCGAAGAAGGCGCACCGTTCGGCGGCGCGGGCGCGGAAGGCGGGGTGAGGCGAGACGGCGCCGCAAGCTCCGTCAGGCCCGGACTTGTCCCGGGCATCCACGCCTTACTTAGCAAACGGTGGCAAAGACGTGGATGGCCAGGACAAGCCCGACCCTGACGACGACTAAATACTCCCCTACTTCTTTGCTTTCCGCTTCGACTTCTTGGCTGTCTTCTTTGCCGTTTTTCGCTTCTTGCTCGCCTTCTTCGGCACCTTCTTGCCCTCGGCGCGCGCCTCTGAAAGCCCGATCGCGATCGCCTGCTTGCGGCTGGTGACTTTCTTCTTGGAGCGGCCGCTTCGCAATGTCCCGGCGTTGCGCTTCTTCATCGCGCGCTCAACGTCGGCGGATGCGGCCTTGGAGTATTTTCGTGCCATGTTTTACCTCCTGGTAGAGGGGAGTAATCGCTGCGATTTGGGAAAGTTCCCGCGCGCGGCAGTGGAGAGCGCGCCCTAATCCCCTGCCCGCAGCCGATAGCCGATGCCCGTCTCGGTCAGCACGATCTGCGGACGTTCCGGATCGGCCTCGATCTTCTGCCGGAGCTGGCGGACGTAGACGCGCAGATATTGCGCATCTGTGAATTCGTCCCACAATTCCTTCAGCAGAAAGCGATGCGTCAGCACCTTGCCGGCGTGCTGCACCAGCACGCGCAGCAGTTCGTATTCCTTCGGCGACAGTTTGACCTCACGCTCGCCGACCTTGACGATCCGGCGCACCAGATCGACCGAGAGGCCGCCAGAGCGAAATACCGGGCGCTCGCCCTGCACCTGCAATTGATGCCGCAGCGCCGCGCGCATCCGCGCCAGCAACTCATCCATCCCGAACGGTTTTGTCAGATAATCGTCGGCACCGAGATCGAGCGCCTGGACCTTTCCGGCTTCATCCCCCCGGCTCGACAACACCACGATCGGGACGCTGTCGTTGCGGCCGCGGATCATGCGCAGCAGTTCGTGACCCTGAATATCCGGCAGCCCGAGGTCGAGAATGATCAGCGCCGGATCCTCGGCCAGCTTCTCCAGCGCGATCTTGCCGTTGGACGCTTCAAGAATATCGTAGCCCTGCGTGCTCAGCCCCATCCGCAGCAATTTGCGGATCGGCGGTTCGTCGTCGATGACCAGAACCTTGATCGGGGTGGCGTTCATGCGGCGGTATCCAGCGCGTCGTTGGCGGCTGGTATCGGCAGCCGAATGGTGATCACCGCCCCGCTGCGATCGGCGCGGTTGGCAGCCGTGATCGTGCCATGCATGGCCTCGACGAAGCCGCGGGAAATGGCGAGGCCAAGGCCGGTACCGGGGCGGACGTGATCACCCTTTTGCGCGCGATAGAATTTGTCGAACACGCTTTCGAGCTCCGCCTGCGGAATGCCGGCGCCCTCGTCCATGATCTGCAGCGCGATCTGCGTTCGTTCGCGTACGGCCCGGACCGAAATCGGGGTATCGGACGGCGCGTATTTGGCAGCATTATCGAGTAAATTGAACAGCACCTGTTCGAACAGCACAGCGTCGAGCTCGAGCATCGGCAGGTCGGCCGCGAGTTCAAGTGACACCTTGTGATGGACGAGGATCTTTCCGGCGCGGCGCAGCGCGCTGCCGACGATCTCGCTCAGGTCATGCGGCGCGGCATTCGGCACGATGGCGCCGGATTCGAGCTTGGTCATGTCGAGCAGGTTGGCGATGAAGCGATTGAGCCGCTCGGACTCGTCGATCACGGTGGCGAGCAGATCGCGCTTCTGCGCATCGGTCAGTCCCGCGTCGAGATCGCGGATGGTGGACGCAGCGCCGAGCACCGAGGCCAGCGGCGTCTTCAGGTCATGCGATATCGAAGTCAGCAGCGCGCCGCGCAGCCGGTCGGATTCCACCGTGCGCTTGACCCGGTCCATGTCCTCGACCAGCAGCACGCGCTCGATCGCCAGCGCGCCCTGATCGACCAGCGCGTCGAGCAGACGCCGCTGATCCGGTGTCAATAGTGGCCCGGTGCGGTCGTCGTCGATGCCGATGACGCCAATCGCGCCGCGTCCGGTCCGCATCGGCAGGAACAGCCGTTTGGCGCCTGGCAACGTGTCCGCGCCGCGGCCGGCCGGCCGGTCGTGGCCCCAGGCCCAGTTGGCGGCGGCGAGATCGGCCTGATCGAGTTGATCTTCGGGCGGATAGCCCGACTTCACGGTCAGCACGCCCTGCTCCGGCAGCAGCAGCACCACCCGCACCCTGAGCATCAGCGCGGTCTGATAGGCGGTCGCCCACAGCACGTCGTCGAGCGTCGCGGTGCCCGCTAATTTTCGACTGAACGCGTACAGCGATTCCGTGGTACGGACGCGGCCGATCGCGGTATCGGCTTGCGAGCGCACCCGTGCCGCGACATTGGAAACCAGAAGCGCGATCAGCATGAAGAAGAAGAACGCCGCGATGTTGGTCGGGTCGGTGATGCTGAAAGTATAGACCGGAGGCAGGAAGAAGAAATTGTAGCACAGCGATGCCACAAAACTCGCCAGCAGCGAAGGCCACAACCCATAGCGGGCGGCGACGCCAACCACGGCAGTCAGAAACACCAAGTCGACATTTTCGATGCCGCCGAACATCGGTCGGATCAACGAAGCCGCGGCAAGGCCGATAGCAACGAACAACAGCGCCATCATATACGGCCGCGAATTGAACGGCTCCTGCCGGACCTCGGTCTGGACCGCCGTCTTGGCTACGCCCTGTTCATCGCCGGCGATGACATTGACGCTGATATTGCCCGCGCGCCGCACCAGATCGTGCACGACCGAGCCGCGCATCAGCTCGAACCACCACGAGCGCGTCGATTTTCCGATGATGATCTGCGTCACGTTGTTGGCTTGCGCGAACTGGATGACGTCGTCGGCGATGCGGCGGCCGACGCCGGGAATGGTCAGCGTTTCAGCCCCGAGCGCTTCCGCGAGCCGCAGCGTGTCGGCGAGCCGGTCGCGCTGCACGTCAGTCAGCTGCAGGCTGCGCCGGGTTTCGATCGAGATCGCGGTCCACGGCGCATGCAGCCGGTCCGCCAGCCGCTTGGTGTAACGCACCAGGCCGGCCGCGCGCGGGTCTTCGCTCAAACAAACCAGAATCCGCTCGCTCGCGGCCCACGGGCCGGCGATGGCATTGGCCTGCATATGGGTCAGCAGTTGCTCGTCGACCCGCTCGGCGGTGCGCCGCAACGCCAGTTCGCGCAGCGCGGTCAAATTGCCTGGCGAAAAATAGTGCTCCAGCGCCCGCTCGGCCTGCTTCGGGACGTAGACCTTGCCTTCTTTGAGTCGCTGGATCAGGTCGTCGGGCGTAAGGTCGATCAGCTCGATGGCGTCGGCGCGGTCGAACACCTTGTCCGGCACGGTCTCGCGCACGCGAACATGGGTGATCTGCGCGACCACATCGTTGAGGCTCTCGATGTGCTGGATGTTGACGGCCGTATAGACATCGATGCCGTGTGACAGTAATTCCTCGACGTCGAGATAACGTTTTGGGTGGCGGCTGCCCGGCGCGTTGGTGTGGGCGAGTTCGTCGACCAGCGCGATCTGCGGCCGCCGTGCGATCAGCCCGTCAAGGTCCAACTCCCAAAGCGTCTGATCCTTGTAGCCAAGCCGCTTGCGTGGCAGCACTTCCAGCCCCGCCAGCAGCGCTTCGGTCTCGGCCCGGCCGTGGGTCTCGACCACGCCAACCACGACGTCGGCGCCGGCTTTGATCCGCGCATGCGCGCTCTGCAGCATCTCGTAGGTCTTGCCGACGCCGGGGGCGGCGCCGACGAAAATTTTCAGCTTTCCGGCGCGGCTTTCCTCACGCCGGGCTGTTTCCAGCAAGGCTTCCGGCGAAGGACGTTGTTCGGGGTCGCGGCGGGTCTGGACCATATGGCTATATAGTCCTCACCCGCCGCCCAGCCTAGGCGGTCTCATTTCGCAGCGGCCCGGTCCAGCGCCAAATTCAGCGCCAGAACGTTAACGCGGGGCTCCCCTAGCAATCCAGCCATGCGGTCCTCGCTGTTGGCTGTGACCAACTGGCGAACAACCTCTTCCGGCATATTCCGAGCTTTCGCCACTCGCGGCACCTGAAACAAGGCTGCCTCAGGCGAGATATCCGGATCGAGCCCGCTGCCGGAGGTCGTGACGAGGTCGACCGGGACGCGCGCGGTGGGGTTCTCCGCCTTCAGCTTCTCGACGTCGTCCTTGATCCGGTCGTTCAGCGCCTTGCTGGTCGGGCCCAGATTGGAGCCGCCGGAATTGGCGGCATTATAGGGCGCGGACACCGTCTTGGTGGAATCGGCCGGGTCCGGCGCCGAAGTCGCCGAAGGGCGGCCGTGGAAATATTTGTCGTCCTTGAATTCCTGCCCGATCAGGCTGGACCCGATCGCCTTGCCGTCCTTCTCGATCAGGCTGCCGCGCGCCTGCTTCGGGAAGATCACGCCGGCGATGGCGGTCATGGCGAGGGGATAGAGAAGGCCCGTGATCAGCGTGAGCAGGATCAGGATGACGAGCGCGGGGCGGATTTCACGTAACATAGCAAGTCTCCATGGTTGTTTCCGTCATTGCGAGCGAAGCGAAGCAATCCATCTGCCGGAATGAGAACGTATGGATTGCTTCGTCGCTTCGCTCCTCGCAATGACGGTGAGGGTTTCAAACCAGCCCGAAGGCCGCGACGACGAGGTCGATGGCCTTGATGCCGATGAAGGGAATGATGATGCCGCCGAGGCCGTAGATCGTCAGGTTACGGCGCAACAACGCGCCGGCCCCCACGGCACGGTAGGCCACGCCTTTCAGTGCCAGCGGGATCAGTGCGATGATGATCAGCGCGTTGAAGATGATCGCCGACAGGATCGCGCTTTGCGGGCTGGCCAGATGCATCACATTGAGCACCTCGAGCTGCGGGTAGAACGCCAGAAACATCGCCGGGATGATGGCGAAGTATTTTGCGACGTCGTTGGCGATCGAAAACGTCGTCAGCGCGCCGCGCGTCATCAGCAACTGCTTGCCGATCTCGACCACCTCGATCAGCTTGGTCGGGTTGGAATCGAGGTCGACCATGTTGCCGGCCTCGCGGGCGGCCTGGGTTCCGGTGTTCATGGCGACGCCGACGTCAGCTTGTGCGAGCGCGGGCGCGTCGTTGGTGCCGTCGCCGCACATCGCCACCAGTTTTCCTTTGGCCTGCTCGTCGCGGATCAGCTTGAGCTTGTCCTCGGGCGTCGCCTGCGCGAGAAAATCATCGACGCCGGCTTCGGCCGCAATGGCAGCCGCCGTCATCGGGTTGTCGCCGGTGATCATGACGGTGCGGATGCCCATGCGGCGCAGTTCGGCAAACCGCTCGCGGATGCCGCCCTTGACGATGTCCTTGAGGTGCACGACGCCGAGCAGGCGGCCATCCCTGGCGACGGCGAGCGGCGTACCACCTGCCTTGGCGATCTCATCTGAAATCGCCTGGATTTCACGCGCAGCTTCGGAAATAGAGCCCGGCTGAATCGCGCGCGCCGTATTGCCGGAGGCGACGGCACGGGTCTCGCCGCCGTCTACGTAATTGAGGATCGCATCCACCGCGCCCTTGCGGACCGACGACGAACCTGCATCGATGCCGCTCATCCGGGTCTGCGCGGTGAACGGAATGAAGGTCGCCGCCAGTTCCGTCATGTCGCGGCCGCGGATGCCGCATTTTTCCTTGGCCAGCACTACGATCGAGCGGCCTTCCGGGGTTTCGTCGGCCAGTGAAGCCAGTTGCGCCGCGTCGGCCAGCTCCTGCTCGGTGACGCCCCGGATCGGGCGGAACACCGTCGCCTGCCGGTTGCCGAGCGTGATGGTACCGGTCTTGTCCAGCAACAGCGTATCGACGTCACCGGCGGCTTCCACCGCGCGGCCGGACATCGCCAGCACATTGAAGCGCACCAGCCGGTCCATGCCGGCAATGCCGATCGCCGACAGCAGCGCGCCGATGGTGGTCGGGATCAGCGTCACGAACAGCGCTACCAGCACGACGACCGAAATGGAACCGCCGGCATAGGCCGCATAGCTCGGGATCGTCACCGTCGCGAACACGAAGATGATGGTGAGGCCCGCGAGCAGGATGTTTAGCGCGATCTCGTTCGGCGTCTTCTGCCGTTCGGCGCCCTCGACCAGCTTGATCATGCGGTCGATGAAAGTCGAGCCCTGCGCGGCAGTGATGCGGACGCGGATCCAGTCCGATAGCACCTGGGTGCCGCCGGTGACCGCCGAACGGTCGCCTCCGGATTCGCGGATCACGGGCGCGGATTCACCGGTTATCGCGGCTTCGTTGATTGAAGCGACACCCTCGATCACTTCGCCGTCGCTCGGGATATTGTCGCCTGCCTCGACCAGCACGATGTCACCGACCTTCAGGCTGGTGCCGGACACGAGCTGATAGGTCTTGTCCGCGCCCTTCAGCAGCTTGGCCTTGCTCTCGGTACGGGTCTTCTTCAGCGATTCCGCCTGTGCCTTGCCGCGGCCCTCGGCGACGGCTTCGGCGAAATTGGCGAACAGCACCGTGAACCAGAGCCACAGAATGATCTGGAAGGTGAAGGCAAGGCTCTCCCCACCTCCCATTAGCAGGTTGCGGAGGAAGATGACCGTGGTGAGCGCGGCGACGGCCTCAACCACGAACATCACGGGTTTCTTGACCATCAAGCGCGGATCAAGTTTGGCAAAGGCGGCACGGATCGCGGGCGCGACGATTTTGGGATCAAGCATCGCCGAAGCCGTCGCTTTTTTCTGCAGTCTTGTGGATTCCATGGAGGTCACTCCGAAAGATGTCGATCAGAACAAGGTTGCGATCAGAATAGGGTGTTGGCGTTCATGGCGAGGTGCTCGACGATCGGCCCGAGCGCCAGCGCCGGGAAGAAGGTGAGCCCGCCGATGATCAGGATGACGCCGACGACGAGGCCGACGAACAGACCACCGGTGGTCGGCAGCGTGCCAGCCGAGGGCGGGATCGATTTCTTCTGCGCCAGCGAACCCGCCAACGCCATCGCCGGTACGATCATGAAGAAGCGGCCGACGAACATCGAAGCGGCGAGCGTCAGGTTGTAGAAGAAGGTATTGCCGGTGAGGCCCGCAAAGGCCGAACCGTTATTGCCGGTCGCCGAGGTGAAGGCGTAGAGCACCTCTGTAAAACCATGGGGCCCGGAATTGGCCATCGACGCCACTGCCGATGGCAACACCACCGCCACCGCTGTCCAGCCGAGATACATCAACGGCAGCACCAGGATCGCGAGCATCGCCATCTTGACCTCGCGCGCCTCGATTTTCTTGCCGACATATTCGGGCGTGCGGCCGACCATCAGGCCGGCGACGAAGATCGCCAGCACCACGAACAGCAGCATGCCGTACAGCCCGGCGCCGACGCCCCCGACAATGATTTCTCCGAGCTGCATGTTGATCAGCGGGATCATGCCGCCGAGCGCAGTGAACGAGTCATGCATGGCATTGACCGCACCGCAGGAGGCCGCCGTAGTGATCACGGCAAACAGCGAGGAAGCGACGATGCCGAAGCGGATTTCCTTGCCTTCCATGTTACCACCGGTCAGCCCAAGCGAGCTCAGCATTGAGGTGCCGTTGGCCTCCGCCCAATAGGTTACGGCGACGCCGGCCAGGAACAAGACGCCCATCACGGCGAGGATCGCAAAACCCTGGCGCTGGTTGCCGACCATGCGGCCGAACACATTGGTCAGCGCCGCACCGAGTGCGAAGATCGAGATCATCTGCACGAAGTTCGACAGCGCGGACGGGTTTTCAAAGGGATGCGTGGCGTTGGCGTTGAAGAAGCCACCGCCATTGGTCCCCAGCATCTTGATGGCGACTTGCGAGGCGACGGGACCGACCGCAATGGTCTGCTTCGCCCCTTCCAGCGTCGTAGCGTCAACGTAAGCGCCGAGCGTCTGCGGGATACCTTGCCACACCAGGAACAGTGTGTAGATCACGCAGAGCGGCAGCAGCACATAGAGCGTACAACGTGTCACATCGACCCAGAAATTGCCGATGGTGCGCATCGAGGAGCGCGAGAATCCGCGGATCAGCGCTACCGCGAGCGTAATGCCGGATGCCGCCGACAGGAAATTCTGATGCGTCAGCCCCAGCATCTGCACCAGATAGGACAGCGTGCTTTCGCCGCCGTAGTTCTGCCAATTGGTGTTGGTGATGAAGGAGATCGCGGTGTTGAACGAGATATCCTCGGCGACCGCGGACTGCCCCGCCGGATTGAACGGCAATAGCGCCTGCAGCCGCATCACGCCATAGATGATCAGAAAGCCGCCGACATGGAACAGCAGCATCGCGACCGTATAGGTCAGCCAATGCTGCTCGCGCTTCTCGTCGACGCCGCCGGCCCAGTACAGGCCAGCCTCGACCGGCCGCAGGATCGGCGAGAGAAACGTGCGCTCGCCGTTGAAGACGCGCGTCATGTACCAGCCGAGCGGTTTGACGAGCGCGACAACGATCGCGCAGTAGAGAATGATCTGAATCCAACCGGTGACAGTCATGGTAATTGCCTTTGATGTGGGGTCAGAACCGCTCGGGCCGAAGCAGCGCGTAGGTCAGGTAGAACAGCAGGCCCACGGAGACGAGGGCGGCGAGCGAATAGTCGAAAGTCATGGCGATCTCCTCGTCACAACCGCTCGCAGGCATAGGCGTAACCTATGCCCGCGGCGAAGAAGCCGAAGCCGAGCGCCAGCATGACAATGTCCAGCATGGGATGTTCCTGTGCGACGTGAACCGCGGCGCCGAACGAACGGCGATCGCGTTTGATGGTTGTGAGGTGCCACCGGACGCATAGGTTTTCGAGACGGGAGGAATGGGGACGTTATAGGAATCTCATAAAGACGGCGGCGCTTGGTGCTGTCGTCCCTGCGAACGTTCGCAGGGAGGACAGGGAATCTTCTTTATGAAATCCCTATATCTCCGCTGGCTGGCCCCTCTCGTTTTCAAATGGAGATTTGGCCAGTTTGGGAGCGCGGTTGCCGTACCAGCCGCGTTTTCCAGCGAGATGACGCCATGTCGATGCTCTCAGAAACGCTAAGACCTGCCGAACTCGGCGATCGGATCCGCGACGCCTGCAGCGTCACGGCCGAATTCCTGGCCGATATCATTGGCACAACCAGCCAGCGCTTTGCCGCTCCCGGCCAGAGCGCCAAAACCGCCCGCGTCAGGCAGTTGATCCAGTCGCAGGCCTGGACCGACGCGGCGCTGGCGCTGCTTGAGCTGGAATTGCCGCAATGGCAGGTTCGCCGCCTCGCCTATGACGAAGGCGAATGGCACTGCGCGCTATCGCGTCAGCGCGAACTGCCGGACTGGCTCGATTCAGCAATCGAAGCCCGCCATGCCAATCTGGCACTGGCGATTTTGGCCGCATTCGTCGAAGCCCGCCGCGTCAGCGTACCGGCAAGCCGGACCAGCGTGCCGGCCGTGCCGCAGGATGCGAACCCGATGTATGAGCCGGTCCTCTGTGACAATATCGGCTAGGCCAATCGCGAGCTGTCGAGCGCCGCCAGCGCGTTTTCCCGCGCGGCGGTCACCAGCTGGGGCAGGCGCTGGTGCAGACACATCGCCTCGATGAGGCGATCGCGGAATTTCAGAAAGCCATCGAAATGTCAGGACATAGCGGCGTCTTCGATTCCAACCTCGCTTATGCCTATGCGCTTGCGGGACGAAAAGGACGAAGCGACGATCAGGTCCGACGCTCGCTTCAAAAACCTGTTACAGCGCATCGGGCTACCGAGTTAATGCGCTCCTGAACTAATCGTGTGGAGCGGAATATCGGACGTTGAACCCTGCTCTTGCCTTCGAGGTTACTCAGGCGAGAGACATGATGACCAAACTTCGTTCGCTTCGCATCGCTCTATTGCTGGCATTTGGCAGATGGTTCAACCGGACACGCGAACCCACCCTCGCGGAGATACTGTCGGATTCGCTTATCGGCGCGGTCATGGAGTCGGATGGCGTCGACCCCACCGCGCTCGGGATCGAGCTTCGAAACATGGCCCGGCGAACGAATCTGAGACAGGAAATTGCGCCCCTTCGCGAAAGCCGTGACGTCACGGAATCATGACAACGGCCGGGAAACGTCGCGTCAGGACGGGGCGTCTTCCCTGGCTGTCTAAACTATTATTAATGTCGGCAACCATATCCGGTCGGGGTCAAGGCGCCCGAAGCCTTTACCTGTCGTCCGCTCACCTTTACGATGCGGATCCGGCAGCTAGCCGCTCTTATTCACGAGACGATGGATGAGAGGCTGGCGAGCGTGGTGTAAGGCGCTGATCCGGCGTAGGATTCGGTTGCGAAGCCAACCCTGTCCGCTCCAACTCTGGCCACGCCCGCCATGACCGATGATACGA
>JBBRSX010000071.1:0-29381 GCA_038244925.1 Hyphomicrobiales bacterium
CAGACCAACCTGCTGGCGCTCAACGCCACCATCGAGGCGGCGCGCGCCGGCGAGGCCGGCCGCGGTTTCGCGGTCGTGGCATCGGAAGTGAAGGCGCTGGCCGAGCAGACCGCGAAAGCCACCGGCGACATCAGCCATCAGATCAGCGGTATTCAGGCCGCGACACAGGACTCGGTGAACGCGATCAAGGAAATCAGCGGCACCATCGAAAGGCTGTCGGAGATCTCCTCGACCATCGCGGCCGCGGTGGAAGAGCAGGGCGCTGCGACCCAGGAGATTTCCCGCAACGTGCAGCAGGCAGCGCAAGGCACCCAGCAGGTCTCGTCCAACATCACCGACGTGCAGCGCGGCGCCAGCGAGACCGGCTCAGCCTCCTCGCAGGTTCTCTCCGCCGCGCAGTCGCTGTCGGGCGACAGCAACCGCCTCAAGCTCGAGGTCGGCAAGTTCCTCAATTCGGTGCGGGCGGCCTGACAATCGATCGGCCGGCGACACACGAAGGGTCCGGGTCTCGCAAGGAGCCGGACCTTTCATTCGTTTAATTCCATCCGCCACGCCGATGTGAGTCGACGCCCCCGTAGTTATACGGGCGCGAATTCAGCGGGTCTTGCTTCACGCTGATCTGTGCGGGCGGTTCCAATTGGCGCATTGTTGCGCGCGTGAAAACGTTATCGGATTCCGGCAAACCGGCTCGCGATTAAGTGCCGTTTAATGCTGATTGGACACTCTCGACGGCTTGCCGCAGTATATGCATATGACAGATATCATTCCATCGTCGTGCCGCCACTGACGGGATTTTCGCGTGTCTTTGCTAAGCCAGCTTGCGGTCTCGAATGCACTGACGGTTAGCCGTTCTCCGGATTTCGATCATTTCCGGGGTATCGAACGGCTGGGCGAAGCCAGGAGCATCCCGCTCGATTGCAGGAATTTTGCCGCATCGTATGCGGCCGTGACGCTGAGATCGTGCACGATTTATCTGCAGCAAACCTTCCCGCGCATTCTTCAAACGAGATATTCCACCACCGGGGCGATCGTCGCGTTTGCGATGAACGACGATGTTTCAATGATCCTGAACGGTAGGAAGGTCGGTGCTTCGGCTCTGCTGCTGGTCAAAGGCGGCGCTGTTTGCGAATTCGTGGAGCCGCGGGCCAATCTGGTCGCGCTGATGTGTTTTGATTCCGTCGAGAATCGTGGCTGGCCGGGTGAGATCGACGGGGTGCAATTGATCACAACCGATCCGGACAGGTTTGAACGACTTCGGACCATTACGCGCGATGTACTGACGCTCGCTTCGAATTCGCCTGACATCCTCTTGCAGCCGAAGATGATCGAGAGCGTCGAAGAATCGATGCTGCAGACCGTCGATCAGGTCGTGCATGCGGCATCGCCCGCGTTCGAAGGCAAGGGATTGAACCTCAGCCACTATCTGTCGCTGGTTCGCAGGTTCGACGAATTCATTGCAGCCAATGCCGGCAGGACGCTGTACAGCGCTGATGTCGCCAGACAGCTTGGGGTGTCGGTGCGAACGCTGCATAACGCGGTGGTTGTCATTCGCGGCATGAGCATGCACCGGTACACGCGCCTGCGACGGCTGTGGAGTGTGCGTCAGCAACTGGTGCAGGGGGCGCCGAAAGAATCGATCAAGGCGATCGCGCTGGTGAACGGCTTCTGGCACATGGGCGAGTTCATCTCGCTGTACCGCGAGCTGTTTGGCGAAACGCCGCAGCAGACGATGGCGGGAGTCCACGGGCAACACTGCGGATTGTCGTAAGGACGACACCGCCACCGCTTGTGCAACTCGGGTTCAAACCCCGTAGTACCACGGGGCTCATGTTAGTTAAGGTGCCCGTTAACCGTAGTATGTAATTGTCATCCACTGTCGCTCTGTGGTGTTGCCGCAGGAGCCCTTCGTTCGCAGCGAAACGGCTCGTCCAGTGATCTGGCCCGACACTTTCGTAACCGTGATCCCGCCACGCGGGACTGTACGGCATCGTAGCGATCGCAAATCACCTGGCTTTTTTGAGGACGCAGACCCATGTCGCGAATGATAATGAATTTGAAGATCGGCACCAAGCTCGCAATCGCGTCGGTGCTGAGTATCCTCCTCGTCGGCGGCATGATTTACGTGCAGGTGCACGGCAACGCAGCGGTCAGGGCGGCCAATCATGGCGTGATCCGCCTGCAGACCATTCTGCACAACGTCGTGGACTCGAAGGCTGCGGCACGCGGCATGCAAATCGGCGTTCGCGATATCCGGCTCGCCGGTACACCTGAGGCTTTGCAGAAAGCTCGCGACTTTCTGGCGGTTGGGCAAAAATCGGCAAACGGCTTTGTCGAAGACGTGCAGAAACATTCGGGCAATCCCGAACAGCTCCAGCGCATCGAAAAGTACAGGACGTTGATTGGCGACTATGCCAGGGAGACCCAGCAAATTGCGGCGGTCAAGGCCGAGGCCATCGGAATCGAGGCCAAGCGCGCCGCGGGCAGCGAGTTGCCGGCTGACGCCGTCGCCAGGCTGGCGAAACTCAACGGCGAGGCTGGCCGCATTGCACGGGAAGTGACGCTGCCGATCGCTGCCGAACTCGAGGCTTTCGCCGACAAGATCGTTGAATTCGCCCAGGCGCGTGCCGACGAACAGGCCGCCCTCGCAGTTGCGGAAATGTCTTCCGCTGAAAGAAACGGGATCATCATCGGTGTCGTGGCGGCACTGTTGCTGATCGTGACCTGCATCTTCTCCGTCTTCACCATTGCGCGCCCGATGGTCGCCCTGACCGGGGCGATGAAGGAACTCGCCGATGGCAATTTCGGCGTCGTGCTCCCGGGCCTTGGGCGCAAGGACGAGATCGGTGGCGTGGCCGAAGCGGTAGAGGTTTTCAAGGTCAAGGCCGAACAAAAGGCGCGCGACGAAGCCGAAGCGAAAATGAAGCAGGATCAGATCGCCGCCCAGCAGCGCAAGGCCGAGATGATCAAGCTCGCCGACTCGTTCGAGGCCGCCGTCGGCGAGATCATCCAGACCGTCTCGTCGGCCTCGACCGAACTCGAAGCCTCCGCCACCACGCTGACGGCGACCGCCGAACGTTCGCAGGAACTCGCGATCTCCGTCTCCGCGGCCTCCGAGGAAGCCTCCACCAACGTGCAGTCGGTGGCCTCCGCGACGGAAGAGCTTTCGTCCTCGGTCAACGAGATCAGCCGTCAGGTGCAGGAATCCGCCCGCATGGCCAGCGAGGCGGTCGGTCAGGCGCGCGCCACCAACGATCGCGTCAGCGAACTGTCGAAGGCGGCAGCCCGCATCGGCGACGTCGTCGAACTGATCAACACCATTGCCGGCCAGACCAACCTGCTGGCGCTCAATGCCACCATCGAGGCGGCGCGTGCCGGTGAAGCCGGTCGCGGCTTCGCGGTCGTTGCGTCGGAAGTGAAGGCGCTGGCGGAGCAGACGGCGAAAGCCACCGGTGAGATCGGTCATCAGATATCCAGCATTCAGGGGGCAACCCAGGAATCGGTCACTGCGATCAAGGAAATCAGCGGTACCATCGAGAAGCTGTCGGAGATCTCCTCGACCATTGCGGCCGCGGTGGAAGAGCAGGGCGCGGCGACGCAGGAAATATCCCGCAACGTGCAGCAGGCCGCCCAGGGGACCCAGCGGGTCTCCTCCAACATCACCGATGTGCAGCGCGGCGCCTCTGAGACGGGAACCGCCTCCTCGCAGGTGCTGTCGGCGGCGCAGATGCTGTCGGGCGACTCTAACCGCCTCAAGCTCGAGGTCGGCAAGTTCCTCAATACGGTCAGGGCGGCCTGATCGGGCGCTCCACGGACCTGCAGCCCGGCTCCCAAGGGAGCCGGGCTTTTTGCTGTCCGGATCGGCCTTGCGAGCTATGCCAGGGATGTGATGGCGGTTGCGTGGCCCGGGTTGGCGTTCTGGCCCGGTTTCAGTTAAATCACCGCGAACGGATCGGGGGCTGGCGGTGCCGAATCCCGCAGGCTCGGGGAATGCCTCTTACATGATCGCACTGGTACGTATCGCGCTGAGCCGACCCTATACGTTTGTCGTGCTGGCGCTGCTTCTGTTGATCATCGGCCCGCTGGCGGCGCTGCGGACGCCCACCGACATCTTTCCGGATATCCGGATCCCCGTGATCGGCGTGGTCTGGCAATATACCGGCCTGCCGCCGGACCAGATGTCCGGCCGCATCACTACGCCTTTCCAGCGGGCGCTGACCACCACCGTCAACGACATCGAGCACATCGTCGCCAATTCCTACAACGGCTTTGGCATCATCAAGATCTTCTTCCAGCCGAATGTTGACATCCGCACCGCCAACGCCCAGGTCACGGCGATCTCGCAGACGCTGATCAAGCAGATGCCGCCGGGCGCGACGCCGCCGCTGATTCTGAACTACAGCGCCTCCACCGTCCCGATCATCCAGGTGGCGCTGTCCGGCGAGGGCCTGACCGAGCAGAACCTCGCCGACATCGGCATCAACCAGCTGCGTACGCCGCTGGTCACCGTGCCCGGCGCCGCGATTCCCTATCCGTTCGGCGGCAAACAGCGCCAGGTAACGATCGACCTCAATTCGACCGCGCTGCAGGCCCGCGGTCTGTCCGGACAGGATGTCGCCAACGCGCTGGCCGCGCAGAACCTGATCACCCCGGTCGGAACGCAGAAGATCGGCCAGTTCGAATACATCATCCAGCTCAATAACTCGCCGCTGAAGATGGAAGACCTCGGCGGACTGCCGGTCAAGGCCGTCAACGGCGCCATGGTTTACATCCGCGACATCGCCTCCGTGCGCGACGGTAACCCGCCGCAGACCAACATCGTTCACGTCGACGGAAACCGTTCGGTGCTGATGATGGTGCTGAAGGCAGGTGCGACCTCGACGCTCGATATCATCGCCGGCATCAAGCAGAAGGTCATCGACGTCAAGGATTCGCTGCCCGAAGCGCTGAAGATCGGCTTCATCGGCGACCAGTCGGTGTTCGTTCGCGGCGCCATCGAGGGCGTGGCGACCGAGGGCGTGATCGCTGCGCTGCTGACCAGCGTCATGATCCTGCTGTTTCTCGGCAGCTGGCGTTCCACCGTCATCATCGCGGTCTCGATCCCGCTGTCGGTGCTGGGCGCGATCATCATGCTGTCGGCGATCGGCGAGACCCTCAACATCATGACGCTGGGCGGGCTGGCGCTCGCGGTGGGCATTCTCGTCGACGACGCCACCGTCACCATCGAAAACATCAACTACCATCTGGAGCAGGGCAAGCCGGTCGAGCGATCGATCATGGACGGCGCCAACCAGATCGTGACGCCGGCTTTCGTGTCGCTGTTGTGCATCTGCATCGTGTTCGTGCCGATGTTCTTCCTGACCGGCGTGGCGCGATTCCTGTTCGTGCCGATGGCTGAAGCCGTGATGTTCGCGATGATCTGGTCATTCCTGCTGTCTCGCACGCTGGTGCCGACGATGGCGAAATACCTGTTGCAGCCGCACGTGCATCACGAGGGCGGACCGCCGCCGACGCGCAATCCGCTGGTGCGCTTCCAGCGCGCCTTCGAGGCGCGGTTCGAGCGGATTCGCGCCGGCTACCACGATCTGCTGGCGATGGCGCTGGGGCGGCGGGCAGTGTTCGTGACCGGGTTCCTCGCCGTGGTCTTCCTGTCGTTCCTGCTGGTGCCATTTCTCGGCCGCAACTTCTTTCCCGCGGTCGACGCCGGCAACATCCTGATGCATGTCCGCACCCAGGTCGGCACCCGCGTCGAGGAAACCGCCAACCAGATGGCCGACGTGCAGAAGGCTGTCCGCAAGATCATTCCGCCGGCCGAGATCGAGACGCTGGCCGACAACATCGGCATGCCGATTTCCGGCATCAACATGACCTACAACAACACCGGCGTGATCGGCCCGGCCGATGCCGACATCCAGGTCAAGCTCCGGGAAGGCCATAAGCCAACCGCGGACTATGTGCAGGCGCTGCGCGAGCAGTTGCCGCGGCAGTTTCCGGGCATGAGTTTCTCGTTCCTGCCGGCCGACATCGTCAGCCAGATCCTGAATTTCGGCGCGCCGGCGCCGATCGACCTGCAGATCCGCGGCGCCAACGTCGAGGCGAATTTCGCCTACGCCAACAAGTTGCTTAGCCGGATTCGCAAGATTCCCGGGATCGCCGACGCGCGCATCCAGCAGTCGCCCAACAACCCGACCTTCAACATCGATGTCGACCGCACCCGGGCGCAATATGTCGGGCTGACCGAGCGCGACGTCACCAACAGCCTCGTCGTCAACCTCGCCGGCAGTTCGCAGGTCGCGCCGACCTATTACCTCAATCCGGATAACGGCGTTTCCTATTCGATCGTGATGCAGACGCCGCAGTACCAGATCGACTCGCTGAGCGCGCTGCAGGCGCTGCCGATCACGTCTGCCGGCAACCCGCAGTCGCCGATTCTGGGCGGCATCGCCGACGTCAGGCGTTCGACCTCGAGCGCGGTGGTCTCGCAATACGACATCCAGTCGCTGGTGCAGATCTACGCCACGCCGCAGGGCCGCGACCTCGGCGCTGTCGCCGCCGACGTCAGGGACATCATGGCCGATACAGCCAAGGACGTGCCGAAGGGCTCGTCGGTGGTGCTGCTCGGCCAGGTGCAGACCATGAACAGCGCGTTCTCCGGCCTGCTGTTCGGACTGCTCGCCGCTGTGGTGCTGATCTATTTCCTGATCGTGGTGAACTTCCAGTCCTGGTCCGATCCGTTCGTGATCATCACCGCGCTGCCGGCCGCGTTGGCGGGCATCGTCTGGATGCTGTTCACGACCCAGACCACGCTGTCGGTGCCGGCGCTGACCGGCGCCATCATGTGCATGGGTGTTGCAACCGCCAACAGCGTGCTGGTGATCAGCTTCGCTCGCGAGCGCTACGAAGAGCTCGGCGATCCCGTCGCGGCAGCGCTGGAAGCCGGTTTCGTCCGGTTCCGCCCGGTGCTGATGACTGCGCTCGCCATGATCATCGGCATGGCGCCGATGGCGCTGGGGCTGGGCGAGGGCGGCGAGCAGAACGCCCCGCTCGGGCGCGCCGTGATCGGCGGCTTGATCTTTGCGACGATCGCGACCCTGATGTTTGTTCCCGTGGTATTCAGTATGGTACACAAGAAACAAGGCGCCAAAGCCGCCGCCCCATCGGAGATTCCGCATGTCGCCCACTGAACAGCGCCCCCCGGTCTCGCACCGGAAACTGGGCATATTCGGCGTGGTGGCGGTGGTCGGGGCGGGGCTGATCGTCGCCACCGGTATCCGGGCCCGCGAGGATTCCGACTCGAAGCTCAGGGAGTGGACCGACAACCAGGCGGTACCGACGGTCGCCGTCGCGTTCCCCAGCGGCAAGGCGCTCAATCCCACCATCGATCTGCCGGGCCGGCTGGAGGCCTATTCGCGCGCGCCAATATTCGCCCGCGTCAGCGGCTACCTGAAGAACTGGAGCGTCGATATCGGCGCCCGGGTCAAGGCCGGCCAGGTGATCGCCGAGATCGAAGCGCCGGACCTCGACCAGCAATTGCTGCAGGCCCGCGCCGATCTGGTCAGCCAGCAGTCGAGCGCGCAATTGTCGGAAGCAACCTTGACGCGACGCAAGTCGCTGATCGCCTCGAACTTCGTCTCGATGCAGGAAATCGACGAGCGCACCGCCGACCTCAACAACAAGAAGGCCGCCGTCAAATCCGGCCAGGCCAATGTCGAACGGCTGGAAGCGCTCGCCGGCTACAAGAGCATCACGGTGCCGTTTGACGGCGTCGTCACCGCGCGCGACACCGATGTCGGCGCGCTGATCAATGCCGGCGGCGGCTCCGGCCCTGCGATGTTCGTGGTATCCGACATCACCAAACTGCGGGTCTATGTCAACGTGCCCCAGAACTACGTGCCGGCGATCAGGATCGGCGCCAAGGCCGCGTTGACGATGCCGGAATATCCGAACCGCGCGTTTCCGGCCACGGTGGAAGCTTCCTCGCAATCGGTTGATGTCTCCTCCGGCACCACGCGAATGCAGCTGGCGCTGGACAATTCCGCCGGCGAGTTGATGCCGGGCGGCTACGCCAATGTGCGCCTCAACCTGCAGCGCGACGCCGTGCCGCTGCACATTCCGTCCAGCGCACTGATCTTCAACAAGGATGGCCTGCGGGTCGCGACCGTCGGTCCCGACGACAAGGTCAAGTTCAAGGCCGTGACCATCGCCCGCGATCTCGGCAAGGAGATCGAACTGGCCTCCGGGGTTGCCGCAGACGACCGCATCATCACAGCACCCCCGGACGGCATCGCCGACGGCGACCCGGTCCGCGTGGCCGGCGCCAAGGGCAAGCCCGCGACCGCGTCGGAAAAGCAGGACGTCAAGGGGTAGGTAGGGGGCGGGAGTGCGACATCCTCCGTCGTCATCCTGAGGTGCGCTCGGCGGCGCAATTGCGCCGCTGGCTTGCGCGCCTCGAAGGATGGGCCCCAATCACCCTTCGAGGCCCGCCCTCCGGGCGAGCACCTACGGGTGACGGCTTTGGGTGTAGCAGGAGCGTAGGGTTAGCTACCCCACCCGCCATTCCAGTACGCCATCCTCCGCCGTCACGATATTGCCCAGCGTCCCCACCGGCGTGCGGTCCATGTTCATCAGATGCGCCAGCGTCGCCGCATCGTTCGCCGGCACCCGCGCCAGCGCGCGCGCATCCGCTTCCGTGCGCATCATCACCACGCCGTGCTCGACTTCGCCCTTGCCCTTGTAGATCACGGTAAAGCTCTCGGCATTGCCCTTGCCGTTGGCTTCGGTGACGAAATCCGGCACCGCGCCCTTACGGCGATCGGCCTCGGCCTGCACGCTGGTGTCCTGCTTCAGCGCCTGTTTCGGTGCCTCGCGCGAGACCACCAGCCCGTGATGCTTGGTGACGAAACCGCCCTGGCCGTAGAGCAGGCCGAGCTTGCCGCGTTCCCGCAGGCTTCGCACCATCGCGCAGGCCGCATGCGTCATGTAGGTGTTGAGCGGTGCGCCAAAGAACGTGAGTCCGCCGGTGACGGTCGGCTGCACGTCGGGGCCGAGGCCCAGCGTCCGCCGCGCCATCTTCGGCACGCAGGGAAAGCAGCTGTACAGTTCGATGGCGTCGAATTTCTTGCCGTCGCCCTCGACCAGATCCATCACCGCCTTCAGCACCGCGTTCTGCGGATGGCTTTCATAAAACTGGTCGCGGACCAGATAGTCGCGCGGCTCTTCCGCCGACGCACCGCCCCAGACATAGATCAGGCGATGCTCGGGTACGCCGGCGGCGCGGGCTTTTGCCAGCGACGTCAGCAGCACCGCGCCGCCCATGTTGACGGTCGGGTTGGCCACCATCAGCTTCGTGTACGGCCAGGCGATCAGCCGGTTGTCCGGCGTCGGCGTCGTGATCTCGTCCGGCGCCAGCGCCTTCTTGATCCAGGAGTTTGGATTTTCCGACGCCACCTTGGAGTAGGTCGACCAGAGCTGGCCGGATTCCGCCAACGCCTCGCGCGGGGTCTGGCCCCAATGCGCGGAGGTGGCGCTCTCATAGAGCGGGTAGACCGTGATCGGGCGGAACACGCCGAGCTTGACCGCCATCGGCTTCTGAAACACCGCGCCGCGCTTCGGCTCTTCGACGTCGCTGGCGAACGGCGTCCACGGCAGCGTGACGCCGCCGCGTTCGGCCTTGGTCGCGGTCGACTGTGCTTCCGCGCCGCAGACGGCCGCGACGCTGCATTCGCCGCGCGCGATGCGCTGCGCGGCTTCGTGGATATAACGGATCGGGCTCTCGCCGCCGACCGGGCCGTAATAGCAATGCGCCGGCTTGGCGCCGAGCCGCTCGGCCAGCAGCTTTTCCGGATCGCGGTAGCGCCAGCTCAGGAAGTTGACGACATCGAGCGAGCCGAGTTCGCCAAGCAGCTTCGCGCCGCTATCGGCTTCGGCGCGGCGCACGGCCTGTTCGAGCAGGGTCAGCGGTTCAAGGCCGGCGGCAATGTCCTGCGGCCGGTCGACGACTTCGCCGACGCCGACGATGACGGGAATGCGGTCTTCGGGGAGGGAGGTTTTGCTGGTCATTTTTTCTTGCTTTGCTTTCGATAGATCGGTTCGTTCGCCTACTAGTATTCCGTCATTCCGGGTTCGATGCTTTGCATCGCCCCGGAATGACGGCGGGAGAGATCGTCACTCCTCCATCAACGCATTCATATGCTCGACCGCGTCGACGAAGTCTTCCTTGAATTCCTGCACCACGGCGCCCGCCGATTTCACGCTGTCGATCAGGCCGACGCCCTGGCCGACGAAGTAACTGACGAGGTCGCGCGCCTGCACATTGCCTGCAGCGGCGGCGCGGTCGATCGAGTTGAAGGCGTCGCGGCTGATGATGCTTTGCAGCGGCATCGGCAGCGCGCCGGGGCTGTCCGGGCCGCGATCCCAGGCATCGGTCCATACCGAGCGCAACTGCCGCGCGGGCTTGCCGGTACGGCCCTTGGAGCGGATGGCGTCGCGCGAGGATGCAGCGATCATTTTTTCGCGAAAGATTTCAGTGGTTTCCGATTCGACCGTGGCGAGCCAGACCGAGCCGGTCCAGGCGCCGGCGGCGCCCATCGCCATGCAGGCCGCCATCTGCCGTCCGGTCATGATGCCGCCGGCGGCCAGCACCGGCACGTCGCGGATCGGCTTGATCGCCTTGATCACCTCGGGCACCAGCACCATGGTCGAGACCTCGCCGCAATGGCCGCCGGCCTCGGTGCCCTGTACCACCAGAATGTCGACGCCGGCCGCGACCTGGCGCAGCGCGTGCTCCTTGGCGCCAACCAAAGCCGCGACCGGAACGTTGTGCTTCTTTCCCATCTCGATCATCGCCTTCGGCGGTACGCCGAGCGCATTGGCGATGAGCTTGATCGGATGCCGGAACGAGACTTCAAGCAGTTCCAGCGCGCGCTGCGCGTCGAAAGGCTGTGGCTGGTTGTCGGCGACGTTGGTCTTCGTCAGCTCGATGCCGTATTTTTTCAAGAGCCCGCGGGTGAAGTCGCGATGCGCCGGCGATATCCGCGCCTCAAGACTCTTCCAGGTGACGTCCTTTTCGCCTGATGTCGAGATGTTTTCCGGGATCAGTACGTCGAGGCCATAAGGCTTGCCGTCGCAGTGATCGTCGATCCATTTCAGCTCTTGTTCGATGCTCTCGGGCGAATGCGCGGTCGCGCCCAGCACGCCAAAGCCGCCGGCGCGGCTGACGGCCGCAACCACGTCGCGGCAATGGCTGAAGGCGAGCAGCGGAAACTCGATTCCCAGCATGTCGCAGATCGGCGATTTCATGGCGGTTTCACTCCCTGTGGCGGCCGCTCGTTCTTGGGTGTGACGGCTGGGTTGGGCGAACGCTAGCCCATCCGGGGCCGGGAAGCCAAGCGCGTTTCCGGCACGTACTCCTACGCATTCCACGCTGCAAAATATGCAAACCAGACGGGGCGATTTGCCTCTTGCGCTTTGACGCTACGGATAGAATGCTGTTCGGCAAACCACCAAGAAAAATCAGGGAGCCCGCCTTCATGTCCGTCCAGCCATCCGTCGCCACAAAACCCTCCGAAACCTTCGACGTCGTCGTGGTCGGCGCGGGTTTTGCCGGCATGTACATGCTGCACCGGCTGCGCAAGCAGGGCATGACCGCGCGGGTCTATGAGCAGGGCGATGGCGTTGGCGGCACCTGGTACTGGAACCGCTATCCCGGCGCGCGCTGCGACGTCGAGAGCATGCAGTATTCCTATTCGTTCTCGGAAGAGCTGCAGCAGGAATGGGACTGGAGCGAGCGCTACGCGCCGCAGCCCGAGATCCTGAAATACGCCAACCACGTCGCCGACCGTTTTGATCTCCGTCCGGATATCCAGTTCAATACCCGCGTCGAAAAAGCCGGTTTCGACGAGAATGCCAGCCTGTGGTCGGTGACCACCTCCGGCGGCAAGACGGTCACCGCCAAATTCGTCGTGCTCGCCACCGGCTGCCTGTCGAACGCCAAAATGCCTGACATCAGGGGCCTCGACCGTTTCAAGGGCAAAATCTACCACACCGGCCACTGGCCGCATGAAGAGGTCGATTTTACCGGCTTGCGCGTCGGCGTCATCGGCACCGGCTCGTCGGCGATTCAGTCAGTCCCAGTGATCGCCGAACAGGCGAGCCAGCTCACGGTGTTTCAGCGCACTGCGAATTTTTCCATTCCAGCCCGCAACGCGGCACTGAGCGAAGCGGAACGCGAGACGTTCCGCTCGCGCTATCCGGAAATCCGCCAGTTCGCGCGCGAGGTCGCGCGCAACGGCATCTATACCGAGATGCCCGACCGCGGCGCGCTCGACGACGGCGACAACGAGCGCCGCTCGAAATACGAGGCGCGCTGGAATCGCGGCGGGCTGACCTTCATGTCGGTCTATAACAATCTCGGGATCGATCAGAAAGCCAACGACACCGCCGCCGGCTTCGTACGCGAAAAAATTGCCGAGATCGTGAGGGATCCCGAGACCGCAAAACTGTTGCAGCCCAACAACCATCCGATCGGCTCCAAACGCATCTGCATCGACACCGATTATTTTGCTACGTTCAACCGTCCGAACGTCGCGCTGGTCGACATCAGGTCGAACCCGATCGAGGAAATCACGGAAAACGCGGTGCGCACCGGCGGCAAGGTGTATGAGGTCGATGCGCTGGTACTCGCCACCGGCTTCGACGCGATGACCGGATCGGTCGCGAAAATCGACATTCATGGCCGCGGCGGGCAGACGCTGAACGACAAATGGGCCGCAGGCCCGCGCACTTATCTCGGCCTGATGAGTTCGGGCTTTCCCAATCTGTTCGTGATCACCGGCCCCGGCAGCCCCTCGGTGCTGTCGAACATGATCGTCTCGATCGAGCAGCATGTCGACTGGATCGCGGACTGTGTGGCGTATATGCGCGAGCAAGGCCTCGCCACCATGGAAGCCGCTGGCGATGCCGAGGACAAATGGGTCGCCCATGTCAACGAGGTCGCCTACACCACGCTCTATCCTCAGGCCAATTCCTGGTACATGGGCGCCAACGTGCCGGGCAAGCCGCGGATCTTCATGCCCTATATCGGCGGCGTCGGGCCCTACCGGAAGATCTGCAACGACGTTGCGGCGAAGGGCTATGAGGGATTTGTGATGGCGGGTGCGGCGGAGCCGCGAAAAGTGGCGGCCTCCTAGTCTAGCCACCGTCATTGCGAGCCAACGGGTCCGGCCTCTGGCCAGGCCCGTTGGCTCGCAATGACGGAGTTTATCTCACACCTTTTTGCTTTTACCGGCCTTCGCCCGCGTCCCCGCCGGCGCCTTCTTCTTCGATTTGCCCTGATTGAAATCGATCGCAGCACGGATCAGATTCTTCAGGGCAGGGGCGTTGATCTTGTCGCCTTCGAGAAAATCGATCGCGCGTCGCGCATTGCCTTCGAGGCCGGCGTTGAAGAGCTTGTCGGGATCGGCAAGCTTCGCGCCGTACATGAAGGTCAGCTTCACCTTGCCCTTATGCGCGTTGGCGACCGCGATGATGCCGTCGCGCGACCACACCGGGCTTCCCATCCACTTCCATTCCTCTGATATCTCAGGGTCGGCCGCCAGGATGGTCTTGCGGACGCCGGCGAAGGTCTTGCCGCGCCAGTCGGTAATCCCGGCGATCAACTGGTCGATACGCTCCGATGCGGATGCTTCCTTGCTCATGCGCTCACCCCTGTGCGCCGGCGCGTCCGCCACTGCGCCGATGGGCGACATAGGGCAGCACGAACATGTACAGACCGCTGAACAGCAGCAGGAACAGCGGAGGCAGCGGCGAATAGACCACCCAGGGAGGCGGCTCCCCAATTGCCATGGCGACGAAATTGGCGATGACAGCCAGCGTAAAGGCAATCGATATCCAGCGGTGGGCTTGCCGGATCCACAGGTTGAACTTCAAGGGAAACTCCTTGTGTTGATGTGCTGAAACCGACCGGACCAATGGTGCCGGCAGATTTCAATCTGCCTTCGCCAGCGTCTGTTCCAGGTTGGCAAAGAACTTCTGCCATCCGAATTTGGCGCCCTGATAGGCCTGTGTCTGATCCGGCTTGAAGCCCGACTGTTCCATGCGCAGGTGCGTTCCCTTGCTCGTGGCGGTGAGGGTCCAGGTGACGACACTTTCAAGCCCCATCGCGTCCCAGGTGTAGGACAGCGTCTTGTGCGGCTCGATCGCCAGCACCTGACATTCGACGACGCCCCAGTCGCCGCGCAGATTGAAACGGTGGTCCACCGCGGGCTTGAAGTCGTTCTTCATCAGCCATTCCTCGATCAGGTGGGGTTGGGTGAGCGCGCGCCAGATCTTTTCCGGCGGAAAAGCGATCTCGCGTTCGACAACGACGGTACGGGTTTCGGTCGCGGTACTATTCATTGGTCCATCCTTTTAAGGACCTCTTCGAGGTGATCGAACCGGCTCTGCCAGAAGCCGGCCATCTGGCTGGTCCAGTCGATCAGGGGGCCAAGCGCGCCGAGTTGCGCGCTGTAATGGGTCTGGCGGCCTTCGTGGCGGTCGCGCACCAGCCCGGCCTGTTTCAGGACCCCGAGATGCTTCGATACGGCCGGCTGCGAAACCTTGGCCCGCGCCGTCAGCGCCCCGACCGTTTGCTCCCCGTCGCGGCACAGCCGCTCGAAGATGGCCCGCCGCGTCGGATCGGCCAGTGTTTTGAACAGGACATCGTGAGTTTCTGGCATCTGCAATCGATAACCCTGTGGTTATTGATTGACGTATAACCAGCTGGATATAGGTTAGTCAAGCGGGAACTAAGCAGGCTTTAGAAGCCCCCTTAACATGCCCCGTTGGTTATGAATGAGGTAGAACACGCGGCTATCCGCAGCGACCGGGCCTAGACTTCCAGCCACTCCTTGCGCACCGCCGCGTTGGCGGCAAGTTCGGTCGGCGTTCCCTCGAACACGATGCGGCCGTGGCCCATGACATAGAGGCGACGGGAAATCCGCAGCGCGATGGTGAGCTTCTGCTCCACCAAAAGGATCGCGGTGCCGCGCTTGGCGATTTCGTCGAGCAACGTGCCGACCTGTTCGACCAGTTTTGGCGCGAGGCCCTCGGTCGGCTCGTCGATGATGACGAGATCAGGATCGCCCATCAGCGTGCGGCACATGGTCAACATCTGCTGTTCGCCGCCCGACAATACGCCGGCCGGATTGTCCTGCCGCGCCGCAAGATTTGGAAACAGCGAAAACACGTCGGCGAATTTCCAACGCCCTTCGATGCCGGCGCGTTTCATCCCGAGTTCGAGGTTCTGCTTGACGGTGAGGCCGGGAAACACCTGGCGGTCTTCCGGCACGTAGCCGATGCCAAGATGCGCGATCTGATCGGGCCGCAGGCCTGCGATCGAGCGGCCCTTGAAGCTGACGTTTCCGACCGGCGGCAGCAGTCCCATGATGGTCTTGCAGGCGGTCGAGCGCCCGACTCCGTTGCGGCCGAGCAGGCTGACGATCTCGCCCTGGTCGACCGAGAGGTCCACGCCCTGGAGGATGTGGCTCTTGCCGTAATAGGCGTGGAGGTCGCGGACTTCGAGCATCATGCCGCCACCGTCCCGAGATAGGCTTCCTGCACGGCGGCATTGCCGCGGATGGCGGCCGGGGCATCGGAAGCGATCACTTCGCCGTATACCAAGACCGTGATGCGGTCGGCGAGGCCGAACACCACGCTCATGTCGTGCTCGACCATGATCAGCGTCTTGCCTTCCGATATGCTGCGGATCAGCGCGACCGCGCTGTCGGTCTCGCTGTGACTCATGCCGGCGGTCGGCTCGTCCAGCAGGATGATCTCGGCGCCGCCGGCGATGGTGATGCCGATCTCCCGCGCGCGCTGCTCGGCATAGGACAGCAAACCCGCTTGCAGGTTGCGGCGGTCGGACAGTTTCAGCCGTTCGAGCAATTGGTCGGCGGCTTCGTTCAGCGCTTTCTGCCGCCCCAGCAGGTGCCAGAACGAGTAGCGATAGCCCTGCGACCACAGCAGGCCGCAACGGATGTTCTCGAACACGGTCATGCGCGGGAAGATCGAGGTGATCTGGAAACTGCGGGAAAGCCCGAGCCGGTTGATCTCCTGCGGTGCCAGATCGGCGGTAGACTTGCCGTCGACCTTGATCGAACCGGAGCTGATCGGAAACCGCCCCGAGATCAGGTTGAACAGCGTGGTCTTGCCGGCGCCGTTGGGGCCGATGATGGCGTGACGCTCGCCGCGCGGTATCGACAGATTGACGCCGCGGATGATTTCGGTTCGCCCGAAACGTTTGCAGACGTCGCGTAGTTCGATCGCAGGTGCGTTGGGGGCATCGACGCTCATGACATCGCCCCCTGCCGCTTGATGTCATCCATCACGACGTCCCAACGCTCGCGAAAGCCGTGCGCCTCCCGGCGCAGCCACAGCGTACCCAGCACCAGCATCGCCAGCGCGATCACCCAGGGCATCGGCGCCGTGGTGTCGATGACGTTGCCGCCGATCGAGAATTTTTTGCCCTGCGCCGCGCCGATGGTGGTGAAGGAGGCCAGTTCCACCAGAAATATGAAGCCGAGCAGGACGATCAGTGCTGGGGGAAACGCGCGCGCATAGGGCAACAACAGTTCGCGCAGGCGTCCGGCGCGCCAGATCGGCATGTGCATGAAGATCAGCCCGATCAGCCCGCCCGGCGCGTACATCACCATCACGATGAAGAGAATGCCGACATAGAGCAGCCAGGCATTGCTCAGCAGGCTGACGCCGCTCTGCAGCAGCACCACCACGATGGTGCCCAGAATGGGCCCGAAGAACCCGCCGGCGCCGCCGATATAGACCGCCAGCAGCGCGTTGGCCGACTTGCCCGCAGACACCGTGTCGAAGGTGACGATCTCGTAGATCAGCACATACAACCCGCCGGCGATACCGGCGAAGAAGCCGGACAGGGCGAATTGATAGAGCCGCACCACGCGGGGATCGTAGCCGACGAATTGCGCGCGCTCGAAATTGTCGCGGGTGGCGTTGGCCATGCTGCCGAGCGGGGTTTGGGTCTGCAGCTTCATCAAGATGGCGGCGATGAAAGCCCAAGCCAGCACCAGGCAGTAGACCTGCCACGACGAGGTGTAGCTGACGCCGAAGACGCTGGTGTTCATCACGCGATCGACGGGGATGCCGCCTTCGCCGCCGAAGAATCCCATGAACATCAGCGCCGCGGCCGAGACCAGTTCGCCGAGCCCCATCGTGATCATCGCAAATGCCGTGGCGCGCTGCTTGGTCACCAGCCAGCCGAAGACATAGCCGAAGAACAGTCCGCCGAGCCCGCCGGCCAGCGGCACCAGTTCGGTCGGCAGCCAGAACGTGCCCGCCTTGACGAGAAGCACGACATGCGCTGCGCAATAGGCGCCCATGCCGAGCAGCACCGCATGTCCGAACGACAGCAGGCCGGCCTGGCCCATCAGCATGTTGTAGGACAGCGCGAAGATCGCCATCACGCCGATCTCGCTCATCAAGGTCAGTGCGAAGCCGGAATGGCGTCCCTTGCTCCAGTCGTAGAACAGGAACGGAAACGCGAGCAGGATGACGAGGACCAGTAGCCAGGGCCAGTGGCGGCGCAGCATGTTCATGTATCGCGCGTCCCCATCAGCCCGCGCGGCCGGAATACCAGGATCAGCACCAGCATCATGAACGGCAACAGCGCGCCGACGCGGGGCAGGGTGACGTTGAGGACTTCCGCGAACGGCGTGCTCGATGTCACCGTGTAGCCGAATTTCGCCAGCAGGTCCGCCAGCGAGACGTCGAACACCACGGCGAAGGTCTGGATCAGCCCCATTAGAATCGAAGCGATAAAGCAGCCGGCCAGCGAACCGAGCCCGCCGAACACCACCACGACGAACACGATCGGGCCCATGGTGAAGGCCATCGCCGGCTCCGTGACCTGGTAGTTGCCGCCGATCACGCCGGCGAGGCCGGCCAGCGCGGTGCCAGCGGCAAAGACGAACGTAAAGATGCGGGGCACGTTGTGGCCGAGGGCGGAGGCCATGTCGGGATGGGTCAGCGCGGCCTGGATCACCAAGCCGATGCGCGTCCGGGTCAAACCGAGCCAGATTGCGCCGAACATCAGGGCGGAGATGACCAGCATGAAAGCGCGATACGCTGGAAATTGCGTGCCGTAAATCTTGAACAGCGGGAAATCCAGCAGCTCCGGCACGCGGTAGGGCACCGGCAGCAGACCCCAGGTCATCTGCACGCCCTTTTCGATCAGCAGCGCGAGTCCGAAGGTGAACAGCAATTCGGCGATATGGCCGTTGCGGTGAACACGCCGCAGCCCGAACATTTCGATGGCGGCGCCGATCAATCCGCAGAGCAGCGGTGCGATCACCAGCGCCGGCCAAAATCCGAGATAGAGGCTGATCGTATAGGCGAAATAGGCGCCGAGCATATAGGCGCTGGCATGGGCGAAGTTGAGCACGCCCATCATGCTGAGGATCAGCGTCAGCCCGCTCGCCAGCATGAACAACAGCATGCCGTAAACGAGGCCGTTCAAAAGCGAGACGACAAAGACTTCCATTGCAAGATACCTGCCCGCAAAGCGCGACGCCCGCTCCCCCGTTGGAGGATTCCCTTGGGAAGCGGGCGACTGTTAGGTCGGTCAGGAAGCGCCGGGGCGTTTCATCTTGCAGGTGTTGGGCTGGTCGATGTCCTTGGCGAGAATCGTCGCCGTCGGAGCCCAGCCGAGGCCGGTGCCTTCGGCATCATACTTCGTGCCCTTCTTGAAGGTGCCAACGAAGTATTCGCTGATGATCTGGTGATCATCCTTGCGCATCTTGGTGTCGTAGCCGAGGAAGTCCTTGATTTCGAGGCCTTCCATCGCTGTCGCGATCTTGGTCGGATCGACACTGCCCGCCTTGTTCACCGCGGCCTGCAGATATTCGAAGATGGTGCGGAAGCCGGCGGCGGAGAAGTCGAACTTGTGCTTTGCGCGGAAGCCTTCCCCGAAGGCTTCGGCTTCCTTGTTGCCGATGGCAGGCGCCACGTTTTCGCTGTAGGACATCACAGATAACACGCGGTTGTCGCCGCCTGCGCCGATCGCGGTCGGACCACCCGCCAGATGAGCATAGAAGGTGTAGTAGTGCAGGTCGGCGCCAGCATCGACGCCGGCCTTGATCAGGAGGTTCATGTCCGGGCCCCAGTTTCCGGTCATCAGCGCCTGCGCGCCCGAGGCCTTGATCTTGGTAATATAGGGCGAGAAGTCCTTGATCTTGCCGAGCGGGATCAACTCGTCACCGACCACCTGGACGTCGGGCCGCAGCTTGGTGAGATAGTTCTTCACCTCGCGCTGCACGGACTGGCCGAACAAGTAGTCCTGGTTGATCAGGTAGACTTTTGTGGTGTCCTTTGGCAGCGCGCGGACCATCACCTCGGCCTTCATGCCGGCGTGGAGGTCAAAGCGGAAATGCCAGAAGCTGCACTGCTCGTTGGTGAGTTCCGGGGCCACCGCGCCGCAATTGAGATAGATGATGCGGTTGTCGGGGTTGCGCTCGTTGTTCTTGTTGACGCCGTCGATCAGTGCGGCGGCGATGTTGGAGCCACTGCACTGCATGATGAAGGGCATGTTCTGGTCGGTGGCGCTCTTCAGCGCGATCAGCGCATCCGACGGCTGCGACTTGTTGTCGAACGGGACCAGTTCGAACTTCTTGCCGAGCGCGCCGCCCTTCGAATTGATGTAGTCGATGATGTATTGCATCTGCTTCAGGTTGGCGTCGCCGACCTGGGCGAAAGGTCCTGAGAGCGGATCGGTGTAGGCGACCTTGATGGTGGCCTGGGCGCTGGCCTGACCGCAACTTGCGATCGCCGTCACGATTCCAGAGAACACGGCTAACCACTTGCCTCGAAGCATGGTGCATTTCTCCCCTGATGTTTGCCCGCTTTATTGTTTTTGTTGCGGTGCTTGGGTGAAACCGTAACATGGAGACCGCGCCGACCGCCACAACGATTTGTCCGGCACCGGCGATGCCTTCTTGTGCGCCAAGGGCGCGCAACATAATTCCGCGATGCGGCAAGATCGTCTATCCCCAGACACGGCCGAAAGAAGCCTGGAGCCAAAGCAATGACCGATGCGCCCGTCACCGATCCCTCAGCCTACGTGCCGCCGAAAGTCTGGACCTGGAACAAGGAAAGCGGAGGCCGCTTCGCCAGCATCAACCGCCCGATCGCGGGCCCGACGCACGACAAGGAATTGCCGGTCGGCAAGCATCCGTTCCAGCTCTATTCGCTGGCGACGCCGAACGGCGTCAAGGTCACCGTGATGTTCGAGGAATTGCTCGCGGCCGGACACGGCGGCGCGGAATACGACGCATGGTTGATCCGGATCGACGGCAACCAGTTCGGCAGCGGTTTTGTGTCGGTCAATCCGAACTCGAAAATTCCGGCACTGATGGACCGCAGCGGGCCGACCCCGATCCGGCTGTTCGAGTCCGGCGCGATCCTGGTGCATCTCGCCGAAAAGTTCGGCGCGTTTCTGCCGACCGGCGGGCAGGCGCGCGCCGAATGCCTGTCATGGCTGTTCTGGCAGATGGGCAGCGCGCCGTTTCTCGGCGGCGGCTTTGGTCATTTCTATGCCTATGCGCCGACCAAGATCGAATACGCCATCGACCGCTATGCCATGGAGGTGAAGCGCCAGCTCGACGTGCTCGACCGCCATCTCGCCGACCACGAATATCTCGCGGGCAAGGACTACACCATCGCCGACATGGCGACCTGGCCTTGGTACGGCAGCCTCGCCAAAGGCTTGCTGTATGGGGCCGGCGAATTTCTGTCGGTCGACGACTACAAGAACGTGCAGCGCTGGACCGACGCCATCGCCAAACGCCCCGCGGTGCAGCGCGGCCGCATGGTCAACCGCCCGTTCGGCGATCCCGCCAGCCAGTTGCACGAGCGGCATGATGCGAGCGATTTCGACACCAACACGCAGGACAAGCTGGAGGCCGCTGCCGCCAAGGCGTAATTCTTATCCTCTACCTCGTCCCGTTCGCGGGACGAGGTCGACAATAACGACGGCATAACAAAAACAACCAGGGAAGAATCCGCCATGAAGTTCTTCGAAAACGGCGCCGTTCGTATTCGTTATCTGGAGGCCGGCTCCGGCTTTCCGCTGCTGCTGATCGCGGGCGGCGGATTGAATTCCACCATTGAAGGCATCATCGGCGCCTATCCGCCGTTCAATGCGATGGAAGAGTTCAAGGCCGAGCACCGCTGCGTTGCCTTCGACCTGCGCAACGCGCCTCCCGGAAAATCGACCGGACCCCTTGAAATTGATCGTCCCTGGGATTCCCATACCGACGACCAACTCGCTTTGATGGATCACCTCGGCATCGACAAGTTTATGGTGCTGGGTTTCTGCATCGGCGGCCCGCTGATCTGGAATCTGCTGAAGCGTGCGCCGGATCGTGTCGTAGCCGGTGTCCTGGTGCAGCCGTCGGGCTCGCGCCCCGAAATGCGCGACCTGTTTTACCAGAACAACATCAAGGGCTGGGCGCCGCAACTGCTGGCGCAGCGGCCGGACCTGACGATGGAGCAGGCCGAGAAATTCCTGACCAAAATGTACCGCGACGATCCCGACTTCGTCTTCACGGTGAACCGCGATTTCGTCCGCAACTGCCAGACGCCGGTGCTGGTGCTGCCCGACGACGTGCCTGCGCATCCCTACGACGTCGCGATGGAGACGGCGATGCTGGCGCCGAACGCCGAAGTCAGCCTGTTTCCGTGGAAGGAGCCGAAAGAGCGCATCCCGCTCGCGGTGCGCCAGATCCGCTCATTCCTGCGTGCGCACCGGCCGGTTTAGAGCGCAGGCTAATCTGCCAGCTTCTCTCCGGAGCCGCCGAGCTCGGCGGGGAGATCGCGGAATTTGGGTAGTCCGTCTTTGACCGAAAGCGTCTTGCTGGCGTAGTTCGCGTGCAGCGTCGGCTCGTGGATGTAGCCCCGCAGCAAATTGGCATAGACATCGGTCAGCCGCATGCGCGGATGCTCGGTCATGAGATGTCCGCCGCAGGTCTTGCAGAACTTGCGGTAGGAGTTTTCGGTCTTGGCAAATGTGCCGATTTCGGACGCGCCCCTGGTGATGCGTACATCGCCCGACTTCCACAGGCTGAAGGCGTTGACCGGCGCGGCCGACCAGGCCTGGCAGTCCGCACAGTGGCAATAGCCGGCGAAAACCGGCTTGCCCGTCACCTCCACTTCGACGGCGCCGCAGAAGCAGCCGGCCTTGTAACTGGCGGCATCCGCCTTCACGGCTGCGCCGGGTGCCAGCAGATCGTTATATTCGCCATGCTTGGTCATGAAGTTGCGGATGAAGTCGCATTCGACCACGAGCTTGCGCCCCTGCGCGCTCACCGCGTCCAGCGTCGCGCGTGCAAGGCTTGAGCCTACACCTTTCCCGCCCAGTTCCGGCGGCACCTCGGTATGTACCAGCGTGATCGTATCAAGGGATTTTCGGTAGGTGACGAAGGCGATGGTGCCGTCGACATCGAGTTCAAATCGATCGCCGGCCTCGTTGTCGCGGAAACTGTCGATCATGCGCTGTCCTTTTTCTCAGCCCTTCACCCCCTCGGCCGGCGGAAACACCACGCGGTCGTCGGTGCGGCAATAGCGGTCGGCGAACATGCGACCGATCGGGTGGTAGCGTTCCATGTGCACGCGCATGGCGTTGTGGTCCCAGAGGTCGTCGCGGATGTGAAACTGGATGCCTTCGCCCATGATCAGCATGCGGTCGCCGTTGACGTCGATGGTCTTCCAGGTCTTGCACTCCATCGCGAACGGCGCATCGGCAAGGCGCGGCACCGCGATTTTGGTCGAGGGCGCGAGTTTCAGGTTGAGATAATCCGGCTCGCCGATATCAGGCGGAAAGTCGCCGCTCGATTCATGCATCGCCTGCGCCAGCGGCTCGTCGGTCATGTTGACCACGAACTCGCCTGATCGTTCGATGTTGATCTGCGTATCCTTGGCGCGGCCGTCGGTGCGGCGGTTGGCGGCGAACATGCAGAGCGGCGGATCCTCGCAGAACACGTTGAAGAAACTGAAGGGTGCGGCGTTGACCACGCCTGATGGCCCCACCGTCGTCACCCACGCAATCGGCCGTGGCAGCACGAACGACGCCAGCACCTTGTAGCGCTCGCGCGGTTTGAGATCGGAGGGGGCGTATTCCATGGGGGACTCTCAATCGCTTGGGTGGCACGCCTATTCGTCATGGCCGGGCTTGTCCCGGCCATCCACGTCTTTCTTGATTGTATGGACAAAGGACGTGGATGCCCGGGACAAGCCCGGGCACGACGAACTCGGAGCTTACGGCATGCTCAGTTCGTGACGGCCGACCACCATCCAGTGCACTTCGTCCGGACCGTCGGCGAAGCGGAGGTGACGGACGTCCTGGTACATCTCGCCGAGCGGGCTCCAGTGCGAAATGCCGGTGGCGCCGTGCATCTGGATCGCCTGGTCGATGATCTTGCAGGTGCGCTCCGGCACCATGGCCTTGACCATGCTGACCCAGATCCGCGCTTCCTTGTTGCCGAGCACGTCCATCGCTTTGGCCGCCTTCAGCACCATCAGCCGCATTGCCTCGATTTCGCAGCGCGCCTGCGCGATGATCTGCATGTTGCCGCCGAGATGGGCGATCTTCTTGCCGAAGGCTTCGCGGGTGAGACCGCGCGATACCATCAGGTCGAGCGCCTTCTCGGCCTTGCCGATGGTGCGCATGCAGTGATGGATACGGCCCGGTCCGAGCCGGACCTGCGAGATTTCAAAACCGCGGCCTTCGCCGAGCAGGATGTTTTCCTTCGGCACCCGGCAGTTGTTGAAGCGCAGGTGCATGTGGCCGCGCGGCGCGTGGTCGTGGCCGAACACGTGCATCGGGCCCAAAATCTCGACGCCGGGGGTGTCGATCGGCACCAGGATTTGCGACTGCTGTTTGCTCGGGGCGGCGTCGGGATTGGTCTTCACCATCACGATCATGATCTTGCAGCGCGGATCGCCGGCGCCGGAGATGTAATACTTCTCGCCGTTGATCACCCACTCATCGCCGACCAGCTTTGCGCTCGTCGAGATGTTCTTGGCGTCCGACGAAGCCACATTGGGCTCGGTCATGGCGTAGGCGGAGCGGATCTCGCCGGCCAGCAGCGGCTTCAGCCACTTGTCCTTCTGCGCTTTCGTGCCGACGCGCTCCAGCACTTCCATGTTGCCGGTGTCGGGCGCCGAGCAGTTCATGGTCTCGGAGGCCATCGGGTTCTTCGCCAGCTCAACGGCGATATAGGCGTAGTCGAGGTTCTTCAGGCCCGCCCCGGTCTCGTCGTCGGGCAGGAAGAAGTTCCAGAGGCCGACTTCCTTGGCCTTGTCCTTGGCCTTTTGAAGACACGCAAGCTGCTCCGGCGTGAAGCTCCAGCGGTCCTTCTTGTTTTCGCCGAGTTTTGCGAACTCGACCGACATCGGGTCGACGGTCTCGCGGATGAATTTCTTGACGTGCTCGTACAGCGGACGGACCTGCTCCGACATCCGCAGGTCGTTCAGTTCCTCTTCCGGATTGAGATTGTAGGTCGTGGTACGCGGGATATAGGCGTGCTTCATGGATTATCCTCCCATTTGTACGGATCGTTTTTGCGGGCGCGCGCGGCTCGTTGGCCGGCAATGTAGACGCCGGGGAGGGGCTTGTACAAGCCGAGACGGGACCAGCGTTTTTCACCAGGAGGAATATGCCCGGCGGTTCGGCATGGGCGCGATCCCTTGGGTGCATGGGATACCGGCGGCCGCTGAACGCATCGGGAACGATCAAAAAACAGCACCGGCGGCGCGCGCGGACCTAGCCCTCTGCCGCGGGCTGGCGCATGAATGGTCGGCCTTGTGGCGATGTTGAAAGATAGAAACGGCAGCGGGAGAGATTTCTGATGAAGACAGCCATCACCGAATTGTTCAACATCAAGCATCCGATCATTCAGGGCGGCATGCACTATGTCGGCTTCGCCGAGCTCGCTTCCGCAGTCTCCAATGCCGGCGGCCTTGGCATCATCACCGGGTTGACGCAGCGCACCCCCGAATTGCTCGCCAAGGAAATCGCCAAGTGTCACGACATGACCGACAAGCCGTTCGGCGTAAACCTGACCTTTCTGCCCGCGTTCACCGCGCCGCCTTATCCTGAGTATATCGCGGCTATCAAGGAGGGCGGGATCAAGGCGGTCGAGACCGCCGGCCGCAGCCCCGAGCAATACATGCCGGCGCTGAAGGCCGCCGGCATCAAGGTGATTCACAAATGCACCTCGGTGCGTCACTCGCTGAAGGCCGAACAAATTGGCTGCGACGCCGTCAGCGTCGACGGTTTCGAGTGCGGCGGTCATCCCGGCGAAGACGACATGCCGAACATGATCCTGCTGCCCCGTGCCGCCGAGGAACTCAAAATTCCGTTCGTGGCGTCGGGCGGCATGGCCGATGCGCGCAGCCTGGTTGCAGCACTGGCGATGGGCGCGCAGGGCATGAACATGGGCACGCGCTTCATGGCCACCAAAGAGGCGCCGATCCACGACAACGTCAAGCAGGCGCTGGTGGCGGCATCCGAACTGGACACGCGGCTGATCATGCGCGCGATCCGCAACACCGAGCGCGTGCTGAAGAACGACGCCGTCGACCGGCTGCTCGAGATCGAGCGCGAGAAGGGCGCCAAGCTGAAGATCGAGGACATCATGGACGAAGTCGCGGGCGTCTATCCGAAGGTCATGACCGACGGCCAGATGGACGCCGGCGCCTGGAGCTGCGGCATGGTGGTGGGATTGATCCACGACATCCCGACGGTTAAGGAGCTGATCGACCGCATCATGGTCGACGCCGAACAGTTGATCCGCGGTCGGCTGACCGGTTTCCTCGACAAGGCAGCGTAGGTCCGTAGCGTGGGGTGAGATTTACGTCGTCATTGCGAGCCAACGTGTCGCGCGAATGCGCGCCCGATGACAGACTCCGCGAAGCAATCCATTCTTCCTTGGTGACGAAAGATGGATTGCTTCGCTCGCGCTCGCAATGACGTGGAAAAATTGCGGCTCGCCCCTCAAATGGCGGAACGCTACGGCAGCGGCACCGCGGGATTGGAAATCATCGGATTGCTGGTATCGACCGGCGCGAGATCGCTGACGCTGCTGTCGCCGAGAAACGCGTCGAGGGCTGCCTGGATCGCTTCCTTGGCGGCCTTGGGGCCGCGATCGCTCATCCAGGTATGCTGATATTTCGTATGCACGATGTCGATGCCGTCGGCCTTGGCCTGCTCCGGGGTCGGCAGCACGCCAGGATCGGTGTGAAAGTGCGGATCATCCGAGCGGAACGACAGGATCTTCATCTTGTGGCTGAGCACGAACGGCACGCGCAGATTATCCAGCGTGACGACTCTCGTCGTCAGGTCCGGATGCTCTTTGGCGAAATACATCGCGGTGTCGCCGCCGTTGGAATGGCCGACCAGCGTAAGATGGTCGTAATCCGCGTTCGGATCGCGTTTTTTCAACTGGTTGATCGCGAACAGGATATTGGCCTCGCCCTTCTTGTAGACTTCGAGCCGGCCGACATAGGGCTGGCCTTCCTTGGTCACCAGCGGCGGATCGCCCGGGTTATCCTGCTGGATGCTGACGACCATGTAGCCCCGGGCGGCGAACACGTTGGCGAGAAACGAATATTCGGTGTTGCGCACGGTGTTGCCGTTAGAGATGATGGCGACCGGAAGCTTCCAGTAGCCGGCATCGGCTTTCATCTCGTAATCGCGGCGCACCGCGACGTCGACCGCGACCGGCCTCTGCCGCGCCGCGTCGTACAGATCGAGCGTCTCGTGCCGGATGCCCCATTTGCTGATCGCATAATACTGCGCGCCGGCGACGGCACACAGGCACGCCAGAACCGTCAATCCGCGCTTCATCGTTTCCGTCCCAATCAATTGATTTCAAGATATGGTGTTTAACGCGCGGGCGGCAGATCCGGATGCGTTCAGGGGGGCATTAAATTTACGAAAGTTTTGGAACCGCTTCGTAAGGTGGGTTAGCGACTTGTCCGCCGTAGCTCGAAGAGCGAAGGCGGAAGCGTAACCCACCATTTTGCCGAGACGCCGGAGAGAGAAAAGGTGGGTTACGGCTTACGCCTAACCCACCCTGTGAATCCACGATCCCTCTCACACCATCCGATGCACGGCGCAAATCTTGTTACCGTCGGGATCGCGCAGATAAGCGATATAAAGCTGATTGCCGACGGCGCCGCGAATGCCGGGCGGATCCTCGCAAGGCGTGGCGCCATGGGCGACGCCGGCCGCATGCCAGGCGTCGGCCTGCGCGGTCGAGCTGGCGGTAAAGCCGATGGTGCCGCCGTTGGCAAACGTCGCCGGCTCGCCGTTGATCGGCTTCGACACCGAAAACGTGCCTGTTTTGGTGAAGTAGAAAATGCGGTGGCGGTCGACCTTGGCCGGCCGGACGTCGAGCGTGGCAAGCAGCGCGTCGTAAAACGCCTTGGCCTTCTCCAGGTCGTTGGTCCCGATCATGATATGCGAAAACATTCTTCTCTTTCCTCCCCAGCTATCCCCGGACGCTTGCGTCGGCCGGGGGAACGGCCCTCAGCGCCGTCTGAAACCGACGCTAGCAGCGCATCGGGGGCTGCGAAAGCCGGAGCGGGCGACGAATTTGACTCCCGAATAGGCACATTCGGGCTGTCCCCCACGTTGCGCGTGCCTCACGCTGCCCCTTGGCGCGGCAGATCGCCCATGGCAACGGCAGTATGACGGTAACGTCCTGTTGACCAAGCGGTTTCGGCGGGCTGCCATTCCCGAACGCCCCTTGTGCGATGCAGCAAAAGCCATAAAACGGAGGCCTGCTCGCAAAGGAATTTAAGTGTCCGATATCAATGCCGACGCCTGGGTATCCTCAGGCCATCGCCCGATGGGCTTTCCCGAATTCGTCATCGTCATCGCCTCGATCATGGCGCTCAATCCGCTGGCGATGGACATGATGCTGCCGGCGCTGCCGAACATCGGCTCCGCGTTCCACATCACCGTCGCCAACCGCCCGCAGATGGTGTTGTCGACCTTCCTGCTCGGGTTCGGCGTCGGTCAGTTCGTGATGGGGCCGTTGTCGGACCGCTTCGGCCGCCGCCCGGTGCTGCTCGGCGGCATGGCGGTCTACTGCATCGCCAGCCTGCTTGCGATCGCGGCGCCATCATTTGAAACGTTGCTGCTGGCCCGCGCGCTGCAGGGGCTTGGCACGTCGGCGACGCGCGTCATCGCCGTGTCGATCGTGCGCGACTGCTATGCCGGCCGCAAGATGGCGAGCGTGATGTCGCTGGCGATGATGGTCTTCATCGCGGTGCCCGTGATCGCGCCGTCGTTCGGCCAGGCGGTGATGCTGCTGGCGCAGTGGCGCGGCATCTTCATCGTGCTGATGCTGTATGGCGTCGCCGCTTTGGTCTGGAGCGCGCTGCGGATGCCGGAAACGCTGCCGGTGTCCGAACGCAAATCGATCGCCATTCGCGACGTGCTCGGCGCGTTCCGCCAGACCGTGACCAACCGCCAGACTTTTGGTTATGCGCTCGCCGCCGGCGGCGTCATGGGCTCGCTGTTTGCCTTCGTGTTTTCCTCGCAGCAGATCTTTACCGAGATCTACCACCTCGGCCATTACTTTCCGCTGGCGTTCGCGGCCATCGCCGTCGGCGTCGCCATCGCGGGTTTCCTCAACGCCAAGATCGTCGGGCGGGTCGGCATGCGCGTGATGTCGCACACCGCGCTCGTGATCTTCGTGGCGGTTGCGGGCACCATGTTCGCGGCCACGCGACTGCAGATGCTGCCGCTGCCGCTGTTCATGGTGCTGGCGGCGCTGATGATGTTCGCCTTCGGCCTGATGATGGCAAATTTCACCGCACTGGCGATGGAGCCGCAGGGCCACATCGCCGGCACCGCGTCGTCGCTGTACGGCTCGATCACCACGCTGCTCGGCATCGCCATCGGCGCCACCATCGGCCAGGATTTTGACGGCACGCTGGTGCCGTTCACCACCGGTTTCTTCCTCTGCACCTTGGCCGCACTCGGCGTCGTGCTGGTGGTCGAAAAGGGCCGGCTGTTCAGGGCGCACAAGTTCGTCGTGAACTAGGTGATTTGACTCGGCCCATCCTGCAACCTGCCCGACGGGCAAGATCACTCACTCGCTGATTTGGGTCTGTTGTCTATCCTGGTTTGCAAAAATATTCCGGTTGCCGCGTCGGGCAAATCATTGGTCTAACTTCGCCCGTCTCACCCGATTGAGGGGCGATCGCGATCGTCACGACGTGCGGTGGGATGCGGTGGACGCGTAGGCTGCGACTGACGAGCGCGGCAGATGCGTACGGCGAAATCGTGAGGGTCCGACGCCCCGGTGCTG
>JBBRSX010000072.1:0-29307 GCA_038244925.1 Hyphomicrobiales bacterium
ATCTGCTGCATCTCCTGGGAATCAAGCAGGTGGCGATCGTGGTCAACAAGATGGACCGCGTCGATTTCAGCGCGGCACGATTTAAAGAGATCAGCGACGAGATTTCGGCGCATCTGATCGGCCTCGGCGTGACGCCGTCGGCGGTGATTCCGATCTCCGCGCGTGACGGCGACGGCGTCGCCGGACATACGCAACGGATCGGCTGGTATCAGGGACCGACCGTGGTCGAGGCGCTCGATGCGCTGGAGCCGGCGCGGCCGCTGGAACAACTGGCGCTGCGTCTGCCGGTGCAGGCAATCTACAAATTCGACGACCGCCGCATCGTCGCCGGCCGTATCGAATCCGGACACCTCAGCACCGGCGACGAAATCGTCATCATGCCCGCCGGCAAGATCGCGAAGATCAAAACCGTGGAAAGCTGGCCGGTGACGCCGCTTGCGGGCAGCCACGGCGCCGGCCGCTCGGTCGGCATCACGCTCGACCGCGAATTGTTCATCGAACGCGGCGACGTCATTGCCCATGTCGGCGCAACCCCGCGCGACACAAGGCGGCTCCGTGCCCGGATTTTCTGGCTGCACGACAAGCCGTTGTCGAAAGGCGACCAGATCCTGATCCGCCTCGGTACCCGCGAAAGCCGCGCCAGCGTGGTCGCGATCGAGAAGGCGGTCGATCCCGGCGAACTCTCCAATGCCGAGACCAAATCGATCGCCCGCAACCATGTCGGCGAAATCGATATCTCGCTGGCGCAGCCGATTGCCGCCGATCCCTATTCCGACAATCCGCGCACCGGACGCCTCGTGATCGAGGTCAACGGCCGCATCGCCGGCGGCGGCCTGGTGCTGTCGGTCGATGCCGGGCAGCGCGCCGTGCCGATCGATATCGTCCCGGTGGAAAGCGCATTGCGCCCCGAGGAGCGCTCGGCACGCTACCGCCACAACGGCGCGGTGATCTGGCTGACGGGTTTGCCCGGCTCCGGAAAATCAACGCTGGCCCGCGCACTGGAGCGCCGGCTGTTCGGCAATGGCGGCTCGCCCATTCTCTTGGATGGCGACACGCTGCGCGCCGGCCTCAATGGCGATCTCGGCTTCTCCGCGCAAGACCGCAGCGAAAATATCCGTCGCCTCGCCGAGGTCGCGACGCATCTTTCGCGCAACGGCCACATCGCCATCGTCGCCGCGGTGTCACCGTCGGCGGAAGATCGCGCCGCCGCGCGCCGCATCGCCGACCATTCGTTCCGCGAAATCTATGTCGCGACGCCGGCCGAAGTCTGCGAGAGCCGCGACCCCAAGGGCCACTACGCCAAGGCCCGCGCCGGAACGCTGCCGGCGTTCACCGGAATTGGCAACGACTACCAGCCGCCGGCAAAGTGCGAGCTTGTGATCGACACGTCCGGCCGAACGGTCTCAGACGCGACCGACGCAATCGAGCGGATGCTGGCGGAGAGCGGCATTCTCTTCGACGAACTGGTCGATCTGGCCGCGAATATCTAGGGCTTGGCAAAGCGTTTTCGAGCAAAGCGGATACCGGTTCGCGTGGAGAAAACGCGTCAAAACAAAAGGCTACAGCACTGTTCTGATTCCATCCGAACCGTGCTGTAGGGCCTTCTCATCGACCCGGCTTTAGCGCTAAAAGGGCTGCCAACGCGGCCCCTTTTGGCGCGTTTTTTGCTGCTTTTTGTCTGAAAAACAGCCCACAAACGCCATTTCTACTCCGAGAAAGCCCATCATGAAGCGTGTCGATGCCCACGGATTGAAGATCGCCCCCGAACTGTTCGATTTCATCGCCAAGGAGGCGACCCCGAAAAGCGGAATTACGCCCGACGCGTTCTGGGCCGGGCTCGCCGCCATCATCAGGAAATTGGGGCCGAAAAACCGCGAATTGCTTGCCTTCCGCGACGCGCTGCAGGCCAAGATCGACGGCTGGCATCGCGCGAATAAAGGGAAGCCGTTCGACATGAACGCCTATACGGCGTTCCTCAAGGAAATCGGCTACCTGTTGCCGGAGCCGGCGACCCACAAGGTCGAGACCGCAAATGTCGACGAGGAAATCGGCAAGATCTGCGGTCCGCAGCTCGTCGTGCCCCTGACCAACGCCCGCTACGCGCTGAACGCGGCGAATGCACGCTGGGGCAGCTTGTATGATGCTTTCTACGGCACCGACGCGATCCCGCATGATCCGAGCGAAGGCGGCAAAGGCTACAACAAGGCCCGCGGCGACAAGGTGATCGCCAAGGCCAAGGCCTTCCTTGACGCCGCCGCACCGCTCGCAACCGGCAGCCACACCGACGTGACCTCCTATAGCGTCATCGCCGGACAGTTGGCGGTGAAACTGAAGAGCGGCAACGCCACCGCGCTGAAGACCGCCGCGCAGTTCGCCGGCTACCTCGGCGATGATGCCGCACCGACCGCGATCCTGCTGGTCAACAACGGCATGCATGTCGAGGTCAAGATCGATCGCAGCAACCTGATCGGCAAGGATGATCCGGCTGGCGTCGCCGACATGATCCTGGAATCGGCGGTCTCGACCATTCTCGACATGGAGGACAGCGTTGCTGCGGTCGATGCCGAGGACAAGGTGCTGGTCTATCGCAACACGCTCGGCCTGATGGACGGCACACTATCCGCTGACTTTGACAAGGGTGGCAAGACGCTGAAGCGTTCGCTCAACCCCGACCGCGTCTACAAGACGCCGGATGGCAAGCAGCTGACGCTGCACGGCCGCAGCCTGCTGCTGATGCGCAATGTCGGCCATCACATGTTCACCGACGCCGTGCTCGACGACAAGGGTGAGGAAATTCCGGAAGGCCTGCTCGACGCCGCGGTTGCCGGGCTGCTGGCGATCCACGATCTCAAGGGCACGCACAAGACCAAGAACAGCCGCACCGGCTCGGTCTACATCGTCAAGCCGAAGATGCACGGCCCGGATGAAGTCTCTTTAACCTGCGAGTTATTCGCTGAAGTCGAGAAGATGCTCGGTCTGCCCGAAAATACCATGAAGGTCGGCATCATGGACGAGGAGCGCCGCACCACGGTCAACCTCAAGGCCTGCATCCAGAACGCTTCGAAGCGCATCTGCTTCATCAACACCGGCTTCCTCGACCGTACCGGCGACGAGATTCACACGTCGATGGAAGCGGGTCCGATGATCCGCAAGAACGACATGAAGGCGCAGCCCTGGATCAAGGCCTATGAAGACTGGAACGTCGACATGGGCTTGATCGACGGCCTGCCGGGCCATGCCCAGATCGGCAAGGGCATGTGGGCCGCGCCCGACAAGATGGCGGACATGTTGACCCAGAAGCTCGGCCATCCGCAGGCCGGCGCCACCACCGCCTGGGTACCGTCGCCGACCGCCGCCACGCTGCACGCGCTGCATTATCACCAGGTCAACGTGCAGGCCCGCCAGCAGGAACTCGCCAAGGGCGGCCAGCGTGCCAAGCTCTCCGACATCCTGACCATTCCGATGTCGCAGTCGAACTGGGCGCCCGACGACGTCAAGCAGGAGATCGACAACAACTGCCAGGGCATCCTCGGCTATGTCGTGCGCTGGATCGACCAGGGCGTCGGCTGCTCCAAGGTGCCTGACATTCACGACGTCGGCCTGATGGAAGACCGCGCCACCTTGCGTATCTCCAGCCAGCATCTGGCGAACTGGCTGGCGCATGGCGTCGTCACCGAAGCCCAGGTGATGGAATCCCTGAAGCGCATGGCGGTCGTGGTCGACGGCCAGAACAAGGGCGATGCTCTGTACAAGCCGATGGCGCCATCGTTCGACGGCGTCGCCTTCAAGGCCGCATGCGACCTCGTCTTCAAGGGCCGCGAGCAGCCGAATGGCTACACCGAATACATCCTCACCGCCCGCCGCCGCGAAGCCAAGGCGGCCGGGTAATTCGGAACTCAGCCCGATGAGGAAAAGCCCCGGCAATTGCTGGGGCTTTTTCTTGTTGTCATTCCGGGACGGTGCGCAGCACCAGACCTCAGGTGCGCAATTGCGCACCGGGGAATCTCGAGATTCCGGGTTCGATGCTTCGCATCGCCCCGGAATGACGATCAATGGCTAAAACACCGCGATGTATTTCAGCAGCGAGATCACGCCGAGCACGATCACGACGACGCGGCAGATCTGTTTGGCGCGGCCGTCGAGCGGCAGCATGTTGATGAGATAGAGGATCAGGATAACGACGAGAAACGTGACGAGTACGCTGACAAGCATGCGGAGCCCCCTCTGGCATTCGCTAGAAATGCGCTGTTAGTGTTTTGTCAACGTGCTGGAGGCCGCCGGGTTCCGCACGAGGAACTTTGTGAAGGATTCCGAAAACCCCAGTCATTTCAATGGTTCCGTAGTTATACGGCAGCAAAACTGTCTAAGTATTTACCATTTTACCCCCCAATGGCCGCAGCCTCTGGGGGAATGCCATGTTGAATCGCCTGACCGTATCCGCGCTGCTGAAGACCGTCATCCTCGCCACGTCCTTTGTCGTGGTGGTTGGGTTTTCGCTCAATGCCTGGGACTCCTGGGGACGCCTGCAGACGGCCGGCCGCATCTCCGTGATCACGGATGCCTCCGCCAACATGTTCAAGGCGATGCACAATCTGCGCACCGACCGTTCCACCACCAACCGGCTGCTGAATTCCGATGCGCCGATGGAAGGCGATATCGAGAAATACCTGCGCAATATTCGCGACACCGAAATGCCGGCCATGGGTACCGCACTCGGCCTGGTCGGCGGGCTCGAATTTTCCCAGCGGCAGACGCTGGTGCCGGAGTTCGACCGCCTGCTCAAGACGATGACCGCCCTGCAGAAGGAATTCTGGGACGCCATGGGCAAACCGAAGGCCTCGCGCCGACCGGAACTCGCCAAGGAATATATGGAAGCGACGCAGGGAATGCTGACGGTCCTGGACAAGCTGTCGAGCACGCTCGCGGGCACTGTCAATCACCAGGATGCCATGATCGACCAGTTGCTTGCGATCAAACAGATCGCGTGGCTGTTGCGTAACACCGCCGGCGAAGCGTCGCTCGTCGTTTCGACCGGGCTCAGTTCCGGGAAAGTCACACCGGAGACGAAGCTCGCCTATACCAAATACGTCGGCGGAACCGAAGCCGTATGGAACGCGCTGGGGCTGATCGCCGCGGGCATGAAATTGCCGCCGCCGCTGAGCACCGCGATTGAAACGACCAAGACGGCCTATTTCGAACCGCAATACCTCACTCTGCGGGATCGATTGGTGACCGGGATTGCCGCCGGCGAAAAGACGGAACTCACCGCCAACCAATGGACTCCGCTCACCGTCGGACGCCTTTCTGCCGCTGTCGGCGTTGCCGAAGCAGCGCTCGACGCCGCGCGCGATCATACCCAGGTGCAATACTCCACGTCCCTGCGCTCGCTTATTTTGCAACTGACGCTGCTGGTCGCGGCACTCGCCTTGACGTTCGGTGCGATGATGCTCGTCACCCGACGCGTCATCGGACCGCTGCACAACATGCGTGACGCGATGCTGAAGGTTGCCGCCGGCGATCTCGCCGTCGACACCGGCTATACCGCGCGTAACGACGAAATCGGCGCGCTGGCGGGCGCGCTCGAAACCTTCAAGCAGCAGGCTGCCGACAAGGTCCGGATCGAAGCGCAGGAGCACGAGCACAACGCCGTCGCGATGCGCCGCCAGAAGGCGATCGAAGCCCATGTCGGCGAGTTCGAAGGCCTGGTGCGGCAGACGCTGAACCAGCTCGGCGACGCGTCCGGGCAGATGCGCACCACCTCGACCGGCCTGTCGACGGTTTCCCGCCAGACCAACGCCCGCGTCGAGGTCGCCGAAAAAGCCTCCAGCGAGGCCTCCAATAGCGTCGGCAGCGTTGCGGCTGCGGCTGAAGAGCTGAGCGCGTCGATCAACGACATCTCGCAGCAGGCGGCGCATGCCGCCGGTATCGCCAGCCGCGCGGTCAGCCAGGCCAGCGAAACCGACAGCACCGTGCAGGGTCTCGCCAAGTCGGCGGCCCGGATCGGCGAAGTCGTCGGCCTGATCAACACCATCGCGGCGCAGACCAACCTGCTGGCGCTGAACGCGACCATCGAAGCCGCCCGCGCCGGCGAAGCCGGCCGCGGCTTTGCGGTGGTCGCTTCCGAAGTCAAATCGCTCGCCAGCCAGACCGCCAAGGCGACGGAAGAAATTTCCGAGCAGATCTCCGACATCCAGAAGGTGGCCGGCGAAGCCATCGACGCCATCAAGGGCATCGGCAGCATCATCGGCGAGGTCAACGAGGTCGCGACCGCGATTGCCGCCGCCGTGCAGGAACAGGGCGCCGCGACGCAGGAGATCACGCGCAGCACGCAGTACGCCGCGCAGGGCACCAAGAACGTCTCCGAAAACATCATGGGCGTGAAGGCCGACGCGGATGCTTCGGCTGCCGCCGCCGACGATGTCAAAGCCGCCTCCGAAACGCTGGAGACGCAAAGCCAGCAGCTCGGTCATCAGGTCACGGATTTCCTCGGGAAAATTCGCGCGGCGTAAGCAAGCTCGTCCAACAGCGAATGCCCGGCCTTGTGCCGGGCATTTGCGTTTTTGTCACCCTCACTCCTGCGCCACCACCGGCACCCGCTCGTATTTCGCGCGGACCCGCTCTGAGGCCGGCGAGAAATTCAGCGACGCGCCGCGTTTGTCGGCGCCGCGGCCAGCGACCACCAGGCCGTTTTCGCCGGCGACGATGTCGCCCTTGCGCAACGTCGGGTCGTTCTCGATTTTGACTGGCGCCAGGCCGATCTGGTCCTTGCCATTGCAGGTGCAGCCCGCCACGATTTCAGTGCGGTAGCGGAACGCGTTCGGCATTTCCGAATAGGGTTTTCCATTGTCGGTCGCGGCGTTGTCGATATTGCTGCCGTAGACGACCTTGGTCTCGCTGGCGGGGCAGAAGCTGTTACAGGATGCCGCCCGGCTGGCATTGTCGGACGCGGTGACCGGGAAATAGCGGCCGTCGCAGCTACGCACGCAAAACGCCTGACCGCCGCCGCCATAGCGCGACCGCATCTCGCCCCGCGGCGCCGGGATCGAGCCGTCCTCGTTCGCAAAGGGCATCGAGACGTAGGGCTGTGGCGCCCGCCGTCCCATGCCGCCGAACAGCGCGGAGAAAAAATCCTGGGCCTGTGCGGCCGGCGCCAGCGCGGCGGCGCAAACCAGTACCGCGGCCGACAATGCGAATTTTCCCGATCTGACGCCCATCGTTATCTCCCGTTACACAACGCTCAGTTCAGTTGCGACGCCGTCAGGTTCATTGCCTGGCGACCCGAAGGCAGCGTCACGGCCGGACGCGAGCGCGACGCGGCCGGGCGAACCGTGATGGAGGTGTTCGTATCCCCGCCGCGCGCCATGATCGGCGCGTTTTTCGGCAACACGACAACCCTGGTGCCGACATCGACTCGGCTGAAGAGATCGCTGACATCCTCATTGGTGAGGCGGATGCAGCCCGACGAGACGAACTTGCCGATGGTCGAGGGATCGTTGGTACCGTGAATGCGGTACTCGCTGGTGCCGAGATACATCGCCCGCGCGCCGAGCGGATTGCCGGGGCCGCCGGCCATGAAGCGCGGCAGATAAGGCTGGCGCGCGATCATCTCGGCCGGCGGATGCCAGTCCGGCCATTCCGCCTTGCGGGTGATGGTCTGCACGCCGGCCCAGGTAAAGCCCTCGCGGCCGACGCCGACGCCATAACGGATCGCGCGACCCTGGCCGAGCACGTAATAGAGCGCGGTGTTGCCGGTATCGATGATGACGGTGCCGGGCGCTTCCGTGGTGTTGAAGGCGACGACGGCCCGCCGCAGCCGCTCCGGCACGGCGCCTTCGTCAGGCGCCATCGCTTCATCGGTCGGAAAACCGTCCGGCTGGGTCGAGGCGTAGCCGAGGTTTTGCGCGCTGGCCGCGCTCGGAAGCGCAAGCGGCGCCAGCATCAAGGCCGAGATGAAGACGAGCGCGTTGGCGGCGCGCGATGAAGATCGGCGGCTGGCTGCGAAAGACTGTGTCATGGAAGGCCCCGTGTGGATGCGCACCGTGTGATGCTCTGTCCTTTCAACACGGTCGAGGCTTTGCAGTTCCTTCCGAACGAAGCGCAAGATCGTGCTGTCAACCCTGGCAAGGCTCACACTTCCGCGATGGAACTTTCGCGAGCGCCCGTCGTTATGCCGTTCGAGTTCAGGTCGCGGGCGATGCCGTTTCGGGTGTGTCATTAACGCTCCGCGCAGGGGGAGAACCATTGTGAGTGTCGCTCCCAGCAAGCCCGTGCCTCCCAACACTTCGCCCAGCAAGGGTTCCCCTAACAAGCCGCCTTCCAGCGAGCGCCAGAAGTCCGCGGCAAACGACCGGCAGCCTTACGCCACGCCGGAAGGCACCCCCGTGCCCGACAGCAACGCGGAACTGCCGCCTGTCATCCGCCGCGCCGAAGTGGTCGCGTTTGCACTGGTCGCACTCTTGATCATCAGCATCGTTGCGGTGCTCTGGGCGGCAAAGGCGTTCTTTCTCCCGATCACGATGGCCTTCATCGTCGGCACCATGCTGTCGCCAGCAGCGAGCCTGATGGAACGCTACCGGATTCCGCGCGCGGTCGCCGCCGTCCTGATCGTCACGGCGGTCGGCGCCACCGTCGTTTTCATGATTGGCTTGATTTCCTCGCCCTTGATGGAATGGAGCTCCAAGCTCCCTGAACTGGGCGCCATCCTGAAGGACAAGCTGCATGTATTCGACCGGCCGCTGGCGCTGTGGCACCAGTTGCAGAGCATGCTCGGCGGCTCCGACACGCTGGCGACGCTCCAGATGCCCAAATTCGAATGGGTACAGCCGGCGCTGGAATTCCTGTCGCCGACCTTCACCGAATTCCTGCTGTTCATCGCCATCCTGATCCTGTTCATCGCCAGCTGGCGGGAATCGCGCCGCGCCTTGATCATGAACTTCGGCGACCGGCCGACGCGGCTGCGCACGCTGCGAATCCTGAACGAGATCGAAGAGCATCTCGGCAACTACCTGCTCATGGTGACGATGATCAATGTCGGCGTCGGAATCGCCACCGGCATCATCTGCGCAGTCCTCGGGATGCCCAACCCGGCCGGATTGGGCGCGCTGGCCGCGACCTTGAATTTCATTCCGATCATCGGCCCGGTTGCGATGTTCGCGGTGCTGGTCATGGTGGGCATGGTCGCCTTCCCGACCATTGGCGCGGGGATGCTAGCACCGGCAGCGTTTGCCGCGCTCACCTTCCTCGAGGGGCACTTCATTACGCCGACGATCGTCGGCCGCCGGCTGGCGCTGAACGCGCTCGCCGTGTTCATGGCGCTGGCGTTCTGGACCTGGCTGTGGGGCCCGATGGGCGCGTTTCTGTCGTCGCCGCTGCTGATCGTGGCGCTGATCATCAAGGAGCATCTGATGCCGGTCGATTCGCCGCAGCTGCCGCAGGATTAATCCGGTTCCGGCTCGGAACTTCCAACCGAGCGACGCGTTTTTCCTCCAGCAACCCGGGAGCTTTCGATGTCGATTACCGATGGCGAGATTGGACTGAAAAACATGACCGACAAAGCTACCTATGAACGCCTGGAAAAGGATGTAACCGCCGTGAAAAACGATATCTCCGCCCTCACCGATCAGATCACCGACGCCCTCAACAGCTTTGCCGGCACGGCAACCAAGCAGGCGCGTCGCGGCTACAAGCAGGCTCGCGCCAATGCGGAATCGGCGGTCGATGACATGTCCGAGCGCGGCAGTGCCATGATGGATGCGGCTCACGACGCGGCGTCCTCGATCGAGGAAACACTGGAAGACGTTATCACCCAGCGTCCGCTGGCGACCGTTGGGCTGGCGATTGGCCTCGGCTTCCTGATCGGCGCGACGTGGCGCCGGTAATTTTTGCACCGGTAGCGGCGACGATGGCCGGCGCGAAAGCGCCGGATCTGTGGTCGCGGTGGCGGCGCTGGTTGGTCGCCGCAGCTTTTGTTGACGCACTTTTCAGGTCGAGGCAGGTTCATGTTTCAGCGATTGATCGATGACTTCAAGGATTCGACCGGCACTGCGCTGCGGCTGACCTCGCTCGCGGCGGCCGCTGCCGTGGCGCTGCTCGTCACCACCTCGTTTCTGTGCGCGGCGGCGTTCATCCTGGTGCTGGAGAAATACGGACCGGTGCAGGCCTGCTTCACCGGTGCTGCGATCTTCTTCGTGGTGACGCTGATCGCGGCCATCAGTTACACCGTGCGCAAAAAGCAGATCCGGGTTCGCGCCGAGCAGGCGGCAAAATCCACCGCGCACACGCTGCTGGCCGATCCGATGCTGGTTGCCGCCGGCATCCAGGTGGTGCGCGCGATCGGCGTCAAGCGACTGGTCCCGATTCTGGCCGTCGGCGGACTGGCGCTGGGCTTGATGATGAGCCGCGGCGCGGCGGGCACCAGCGAAGCGCCGGCGGAGTAGCCGTTGCGTGGCCTAGATGAGCGAAGCGACATCCGGGACAGTTGCGAGAGCGGCCCCGGATATCCCGAAGCTTGTCATCGGACGGGCATTCGCCCGACCCGTTGGCTCATCCGGGCTACAAGACTTCGCATTCCACGGCATTCCGGGACGCGCGTAGCGCGAGCCCGGAATCCATACTCGCGATCGTGGTTATGGATTTCCTGATGTGCAATTGCACATCAAGGCTCGCGACTTCGTCGCGCCCCGGAATGACGAGCCTCTCACGTCACGCAACGGCCGGGCTGCAGCAGCTTTGCCACCTCGGTCAAAACGCTGACCACCGGTTCGCACGCCACGGCATTCTTGCGATCGTTCGGCTTCATCATGGACGGCGCCGGACGGTTGCGCGCTTCCTCCTTGATGTCTTGTTTGACGCTTTCCTTGACGCTTTCTTTGGCGGCGGCCGGCATGCGCACCAGCACCGAGGTGTCGGGCATGCCGGTGAGCCTCAGCGCAAAGGTCCGCGTTTGCGCCGGCGGCCATTTCACCGCGTCGCGATTTGCCTTGGCGGCCCGGTTGACGCCGGTCTCCGACGCGGCGGAAGCAGCTTGCCCGATACCGCTGAGGTCATGACCGAACGCCAACTGTACCGCACCGCACGCAACCGAAATGGCCAGCGCGCCGAAAATGGCTTTGGAAATCTGTGACATGGCGGTTTGTCCCTCGCCCCATTGGCGATCAAGCCAACAACGCGCGCCGAACCATCGCGGTTCGGGAACCCGCAATCACTTAACCGTGTACGAAAAAGTACGAGAATTATCGCCGCTTCTGGAACGACCGAGGGGGCCTCGGAGTCATCCAGACAGCCGGTTATTCCCCCTGCCCCATTGACCGGCGACGTAGGGCGCGAGCGTGGTGATGCCGCTCGCGCCCTTCTTTTATTTGGGCTGATATCGCAAGACCGCTCTGCCGTACGGGCAGCCCATAGACGTTCCATTGGTTCCGCTGCATTTGGCGTCGCGAAAGGCAGGTAACCTGATTACGCTTTATTTTGGCCGGGACTGGGGACCGTTCCGGCGATCAACCGAATGATTGCGATCCCGCCTTGGGTGAACACGGGAACCATGTCTGCCGGACCGAACGACACCACGCTCGAACGGCCGCTTCTGTCGGACGCCTTCCAAGCGGACATTGAGGCTGTCCAGAGCATCGGCGCGGTTCCTCACGCGACGATCTGAACTTCGGGCTTCCACCCGGCGGCGAGCTGGAAGTCAAATCGACCATCTGCGACGAGATTCGTGCCAGCCACGAGCCCGTCATCATCGACCATGTGTCGCAGGATGCGATCTACTGTTCGCATCACACGCCCGCGCAATATGGACTTCAAAGCTACATATCGATGCCCATCCTGCTTCAGGTTGGGTCGTTCTTCGGAACGCTTTGCGCGATCAATCCGAAGCCCCACAAACTGTCGGACCCCGAAACGATAGAAACGTTCAAGTTGTTCGCTGAACTCATAGCGACGCATCTTGATGCTTCTGATCGATTGAAGGACAGCGAGGCCACACTGCTGGACGAGCGCAAGACTTCCGAACTGCGGGAACAATTCATTGCGGTCCTGGGCCACGACCTTCGCAACCCGCTCGCGTCAATCGCAGCGGGAGCCCGAATGCTCCCCAAGTCAAGCGACAAGGAAAGCTCGGCAGAAATTCTCGGCTTGATGCAACAGAGCATCGCCAGAATGGCATCCCTGATCGACAACATCATGGATTTTGCCCGCGGCCGCCTCGGCAGCGGAATTATGCTGACCCGCTCCAGCCAACCCGTTCAGCCTGTCTTCACCTTTCGAATGCCGTTGCGGTAGTTCGGAATCCATTTCTGGTCGGGCACGAAGCAGAGCGGGGTCTGGCGTAGCCAGACCGAGCAAAGCGTCGAAACGCTGGAAATGGTCCGTTGGACAGCTTGCGGCGTGGAAATGTCGGGTGCTGGACACAGCCCTGCCCACTCGTTACGTTCCACGCGAGCCACTTTTTCTCGATAATTTAAGGGGTTAATCAGGTGGAAGCGGCACTGCATGGCGCTGAAAAGCAACGCATCGCGGCGCTCCGCTCCTATGAAATCCTCGACACGCCGCGCGAAGAGGAATTTGACGACATCGTCCGGGTCGTCAGCGCGATCTGCGAAACACCGATTTCCGTCATCAACCTGATCGACCACGGACGCCAGTGGTTCAAGGCTGAGATTGGCCTCGGCGTCCGGGAAACCCCGCTGCCGGCGTCGATCTGCGCGCATGCCATCCTGCAGCCCGGGCTTTTCGTCATCCCGGACACGTTGAACGACCGGCGATTTTCCGACAATCCGCTCGTCACCGGCGATCCGCATTTGCGCTTCTATGCCGGCGCGCTGCTGGAAACGAGCGAAGGCCTGCCGCTCGGGACCATCTGCGTGCTGGATTACAAGCCGCGCCAGCTCAACGACAACCAGAAAGATCTCCTGCGCCTGATGGCCAGCCAGATCATGAAACTGTTCGAGTTGCGACGCCGGAATGCCGAAGAGCATTCGGCCCGAAAAGAGGCCGAGGCGCTGGCCAGGGAAAATGCGACGCTGGCCCGCGAGGGCGATCACCGGGTGATGAATTCGCTCAATCTCGTCTCGGCCGTACTGGCGCTGCAAAGCCGCGCCTCCTCAAACAATGACGTGAAAGCTCAAATCGCCGACGCGCAGCGCCGCGTCCAGGCGATCGCGACGGTGCATCAGCAACTGCATCTCGCCGGCAGCCTCGAATTCATCACGATCGGAAGTTTCCTGAAAAGCCTTTGCGAAAACCTGAAGCAAACGGCGCCCGCCTGCATCGACAGGATCGACACCAGCCTAGACCACGCCGAGATCCGATCGGACGAAGCCAGCACGCTCGGACTGATCACCGCCGAACTTCTCACCAACTGCTTCAAGCATGCCTATCCGAACGACGCGCACGGCCCGGTATCGGTCAGATTTTCCGGCGACGCGCGCCGCTGGCGCCTGACCGTCAGTGACAATGGCGTCGGATTGCCCAACGGGTTTGACCCCACACAAGGCAAGAGCGTGGGCATGCGGGTGATTACCACATTGGTGCGCCGGCTGAATGCAAAGCTGACATTCCAGTCGTCTGCCGACGGCACCGTGTTCGAGATATCCAAGGATTGAGGCGAAGCGAAACAGGGCTCTCGTTATCCGCGCCGAACCATCGCGCGCGCAGACCGCCGGCCGCGGCCGACGCGATCAGTTTGCCGGCAAGCTCGCTCAGAGCAGCCGCTTGCGGATGGCTTCCTCGACCGCGGCGAGTTCGCGGTTGGCCTTGAAAAGCCGGTTCTCGGCCGCCTGCGCCCGAAACTCGGCCGCCGTGGCGTAGTCTTCGGCGGAATCGATCCGCGCCTGAGCATGCTTCAGGGCGCGGGTAACGTCTTGAAGCCGGCGATTGAGCTCGGTGATGGTCTCTAACCGCGCGCGCTCCGCGGCGTCCTTCTGCTTCTCCGAGAGCAGCAGCTTTTCAGCCAGGCTCTTGCACAGCGACTGTGCGTGAGCTTCGGTCTCGCGCGCGTGATTTTCCATGCTGTCGAAGAGTTCGGCAGCCTGGTTCACCAGATCCAGCGTCGTTTCGCCGTAGTCCTCATCATCGGACTTGGGAAACCGCAGAACGTTTTCTGGTTTCGCGCTGGGAGCTCGGCTCCGATAATCCCAGATGTCCTCGCGGGGCTGCTGATTGCTTCGGTACGCCATGTGCGTGCGGCCTTTTACTGAACTACAGAGCCGAAAAACTAACGCAACATGGTAAAGGGCCGGTTAATCGAGGCTTTTAACCTGGAATTGGAATTGGACTTGGACTTGGACTTTGGACTTTGGACCTGGACTTGGACCTGGATCGGCTCGGGCTTCAGCCCGGGCCCCGTAGAACCCGCGATGGCTCCAGGCGGCGCAGGACATATCAGCCGACGTGCCAAACACCCTTGTGAATGTCGAATTTTATCGCGCCTTCGTCGCGCATCTTCAGGAGCAGCGACTGGCAAGCCTCCTGATTGGGCAGATTGGCGCGCTTCATCACTTCAAAGATCTTGAGCGGCTTTTCGCGCAGCGCGGTGAGAATTTTTTCGCGATCGTTGAGCATGTCGTTTCCTCCAGAAATACCACCAACAAAATCAGAGCCGTCTTTGAGCACGTTCGATGCGAGCGTGCCAGCCCCGCCGCGGCATAGCTGCAGGATGATCCCGACCGAAATTAAGGCGAGGTGATTAACTTCAACATCGCCGTATGTTAGCAGCGTTCCTCGACGCAACCCGACAAAGGTAATTTCAGCGATGCCCGCCCCCCAGCAATTCGCGAGCGACAATTACGCCGGCATTTGCCCCGAGGCGTGGGCGGCGATGGCGGAGGCCAACAGTGGCTATGCGCCGGCCTATGGCGACGATGCCTGGACACAACGCGCGGCGGACCGCTTTCGCGCGCTGTTCGAGAAGCCCGATGTCGAAGTGTTCTTTGCCTTCAACGGCACCGCGGCCAATGCGCTGGCGCTTGCCTCACTGTGCCAGTCCTATCACAGCGTGATCTGTTCTTCTTCGGCGCATGTCGAGACCGACGAATGCGGCGCGCCGGAATTCTTTTCCAACGGCTCGAAACTTCTGGTGGCGGCGAGCGAAGACGGCAAGCTGACGCCGCAGCTGGTGCGCGGGCTCGCCACCAGCCGGGCGGACATTCACTTTCCGAAGCCGCGCGTGGTGACGATCACGCAGCCGACCGAGACCGGACAGGTTTACAGCGTCGAAGAAATCCGCGCGCTGTCGGCAACCTGCCGCGAACTCGGCCTGCGCCTTCACATGGACGGCGCGCGGTTCGCCAATGCCTGCGCGTCGTTGAATTGTTCTCCGGCCGACATGACCTGGAAGGCCGGCGTCGATTTGCTGTGCTTCGGCGGCACCAAGAACGGCATGGCGGTCGGCGAAGCCATCCTGTTCTTCGATCCTGTTCTCGCCGAAGACTTCGACTACCGCTGCAAGCAGGCAGGCCAGCTCGCCTCGAAAATGCGGTTTCTGGCGGCACCCTGGATCGGGATGCTCGAGGGCGGCGTGTGGCTGGAGAATGCCCGTCACGCCAACACGTGCGCGGCGCGGCTCGCGGCTGATGTCGCCGACCTCGCTGACTTCACGCCGATGTTTCCGGTGCAGGCCAATGCGGTGTTTTTGCGCGCGTCCGCTGACCGGCTGGAAGCGTTGCGGCAGCGTGGCTGGCAGTTTTATACCTTCATCGGCGGCGGCGCCCGCTTCATGTTCGCCTGGGATGCGGACCCTGCGCGGGTCGATGCGCTGGCGCGGGACATCAGGGCGGTGAGCGAGGCGACGAAAGTGAAATGATCCGTCGCCCTTCGAGGCTCGCCGGCGCTCGCACCTCTCTGGTGAACGCAATTGCGTTCATCCCGGCGATGACGGACGCATCACTGTAGCCGGGGCGGGGCGGCCATAAAAAAACGGCGCGCTTTTCAGCGCGCCGCTTTCAATTCGACAAAACCTGACTTTAGCCCGCCGCTGCCTTTGGCGCGCGGTTGCGCGAGTTGCGCTGGAAGAACAGCGCCTGGCTCGCCACCGCCGAGACCATCGCCGGCTGGAACGGCTTTGAGATCAGGAACGCCGGCTCCGGACGTTCGCCGGTGAGGAAGCGTTCGGGGTAGGCGGTGATGAAGACCACCGGCACCTCAAACGTCTTGAGCAACTCGTTGACCGCGTCCAGACCCGACGAACCGTCGGCGAGCTGGATATCGGCGAGGATCAGGCCGGGCTTGCGGTTCTTGGCCAGCGCCACCGCGTCCGAATGGGTGCGGGCGACGCCGATGACGTTGTGACCGAGATTCTTCACCAGGCTTTCGAGGTCCATCGCAATGAAGGTCTCGTCCTCGATGATCAGCACGTCGGTGGCAATTTCCTCCGCCATCTCGCGGCCGGCGGTATCGGCGAGCTTGCGGGTCTCGGCGATATCCTTTTCGAGGATGAAGGCGACTTCCTCCTCCGAAAAACCCTCCAGCGACAACAGCAGGAAGGCCTGCCGCGGCAGCGGCGTGATGTTCGAGAGCCGCCGTTCCGACGGCGACGATGCGCTGAGCGCCTCGGTCTTGTCGTTGATCGAGACCGAATTCCAGATCTGCGTGAACAGCCGGAACAGGCCGACGCGTGCGCCGTGGCGCTCGTCCAACAGCGCGGGATCCTGCAGCAGCGCCTCCAGCATGGCCCCGACATAGGCGTCACCGGACGCCTGGTTTCCGGTCAGCGCACGGGCATAGCGCCGCAACAGCGGCAAATGTTCAGCAACGAGCTGTGATCGGGACATCCCCACTCCAATCCTTGTCTTGTCGTACCTTGGGTCGACGAAGCCTGAAACGCATGGTCCAGACCTAGCGTAGCTGAAAACGGGGTGACCCGGTTCCCTGTCACCCCAATTACGCCCGAGCGGCCAAAAAGTTCCCCGAAAAAGTTCCCTTGTTTCGGAACTTTCCCGGACCGATCGCATTAGCTTTCGACCAATGACGCGGCGGCCTAAACCAACCGACAAGACCCATTCAAGCCCATTTCGAGGAAATAATCTTGAAAATCAGGGACTTAACACTCGGGGAAGCGTGGATCAGATCATGAAGGAAGTAAAGAAGCAGGGCGGGCTCAACGCCGAGATTCAGTCCAGGATCGGGCACCAGCTCCGCGCCATGTACGACGACGTGGTGCGGCAAGGCGTGCCGGACCGCTTTGCGGATCTGATCCGGAAGCTCGACGGGCCGGAAGCCGCCGCCGAAATCGCAAAAAAAGATGGAGGGGAGTAATGCCTCTCACAGACACGCTCCGCGACGACATTTTGGCGTCGGTACCCAGCCTGCGCGCGTTCGCGATCTCGCTTTCGGGTAACGGCGACCGTGCCGACGACCTGGTGCAGGAAACCCTGCTGCGCGCCATCGCCAATATCGACTCGTTCCAGCCCGGCTCGAACCTGCCGGCTTGGCTGTTCACCATCCTGCGCAACCTGTTCCGTTCCGACTATCGCAAGCGGCGGCGCGAGGTGGAGGACGCCGAGGGCAACTATGCCAAAACCCTGAAGACCCAGCCGGCGCAGAACGCCCATCTGGAGTTCGAGGAGTTTCGGGTCGCGCTCGAAAAACTGCCGCAGGACCAGCGCGAAGCACTGATCCTGGTTGGCGCCTCCGGCTTCTCCTACGAGGACGCCGCAGCGATCTGCGGCTGCGCCGTCGGCACCATCAAGAGCCGCGTCAATCGCGCGCGCTCGAAGCTGTCAGCGCTGCTCTATGTCGACGGCGCCGACGATTTCGGCCCCGACGACACCATCCGCGCGGTGATCGGCGGCAATGGCGGCTGATGACGTCATCGAAGTGAAATGGAAGAGGCGGCCCGGTCGGGCCGCCTTTTTTGTTTCTAGTTTCGTGAGGTAGGCAAAGCGAAGCGTGCCCACCACTTCAAATATTTGAACGGAAGGGATGGTGGGCACGGCGCAAAGCCGTCCCTCTACCTCCTCCTACCGCACCGGGGCGGAAATCTGGTCGGTGCGGTCGCGCTCGCTCATGTCGACGACGGTGACCATGGGTGCGGTGAGTTCGTAGACGTAGCTGACATCGGTGAAATAGCGCTTGGCGGTGCCGCCGAGCGCTTCCGGCGCCACGCGATCGAGCAGGATCAGGCCGAAATCCGAATCTTCCCGCCGCGTCGCGGCGCTGGTGTTGAACTCTTCCCAGCGGAAATGAAACATCGCCTCCGCGCCCTCGCCGGTGACTTCCCAGTTCGCCACGATATGCGGGTGCTTGCCGACCAGCGACAGGCCCTCGTCGGAATGCGACGCCAGTTCGAAGAACAACAGCGACAGCGATTGCGCGGCGCGGGCGCTGACGGCGATGTCCGGGCCGTTGACCGCGATGCGGTCGGCATGCGGGATCGCGCGCGATTCGAACAGGCCTTTCAGCTTGACGCCCTGCCACTGGCTCTCGCTCAGCAGCGTCACGACGTTGGACATCGCGTGGATGCGCCCGATCAAAAGTTCGCGCGCGACGTCGATGTCGGCGCCGTGGCGCAAGGTGCGGGTCACGATCGACTGGATTACGGCCAGGATGTTCTTGACCCGGTGATTGAGCTCGTCGATCACCGCCGTCAGCCGCCGCTCGAAGCCGATCCGGACCTGGATTTCGCGGCTGAGCCGCAGGTTGTTGTAGGCGACATAGCCGAACAGGCCGCAGATGATGCCGGTCAGCGCCAGACCGATGGCGGCCACGACGACAGCGGTCTGCTGCGCGCGCTGCAGCACATTGGTCTTGGCGTAATAGCCAAGTGACCAGTCGCGGCCGCCGAACGTCACGGTACGCACCATCGACGGCGCCGGGCCGTCCTGCAACACCGCGCGCGAGGTGACGACGCCCGAATCGTTGGCAACGAACTCGTCGTTGGCATCGCGCGGATCCTTCAGCACCACCGAAAACAGCGAGCGGTCGTCATTGACCAGCATCAGCGGCGCCAGATCGTAGGAAAAGATCACGAAGCCGGCAGGCTCGACAGAGCCCTCCTGCAGTACCGGCGCCGCCAGCGCGACGCCGACCGGCCCGTTCTTCCGTAGCAGCGGGATCGGGTCCGACGCCACCGGCTTGCCGGCCGCCGCCGCCTGCGCCAGCATCGGGCCGACCACCGAGTGCCGGTCCAGCGCGCGGCCGGGAAATCCGATCGTGTCCGGGTTGCGCGGTTCGAGGTCCATCGTCACGTTGATCGGCTTGTCGATCGCCTTGATGTCCAGCGGCTGGTCGTCGAAATCGCGGATCGTGGGGTTGGGAAATCCCGCGCTCTTCAGTTCCGCTTCCGCGGCGCCGAGTTCGCCTGGCTTGAGCCGTGCGATCCAGGACGCCAGCACGAAATCGGTCTTGAAGGCATAGATCGAGGACCGCAGTGGCTGCAGCATGTTGGCTTTCACCACCGACGGCGCGCGAAACAGCCCGGCCGCGACGCGCGCGAGCAACTCGCGCTCGGTCAGGCGATCCTGCACCAGGCTGGCATGGACGTCGATCGCCCGCGCCAGTGCGATGCCTTCGATCTGCAGTTCCTGCTCATGGACGCGATAGGCCGCAAGACCGGAGAGCAACACTCCGATCAGCGCAATGAAACCGATAATGAATCCCAGCCGGACCACTCGCCTACTCGAAAAAGAAATGTGAGCGAAGACTCAAAGGAAGCATCACGATGCTGCCAGGGCAGCAGCAAGCCGCAACGGCGCGGAGACCGGCTGCGGGGGAATATGAAGGAGCAATCATCGGCACGCAACTAGGAGAGAGTAGACAGCGGACAACAAGGTGGCCGCCGTTAACGCTGGTTTGGCGGGGCCAGAGGTTGCAAACCGCGCTGCGCCGATTTGGTTCCGGGGCATTTTAGATATTTTCGAGGCACCGCCATGCCACAGGTATTAACGCGCGCGGTCGGCGGAGCCGCTAGCCGCTTTTGACCCTGGTCGCCGGCCGCAACCCGCCTTTGGCCTCGATGAAGCCGATGATGCGATCGAGCCCCTCGCTCTTCTTCAGGTTGGTCATCACGAACGGCCGCTCGCCGCGCATCCGCTTGGCGTCGGTGTCCATCTTCTCCAGCGACGCGCCGACATAGGGCGCGAGATCGATCTTGTTGATCACCAGCAGGTCGGAACGGGTAATGCCCGGCCCGCCCTTGGACGGAATCTTGTCGCCGGCCGCGACGTCGATGACGTAGATGGTGAGGTCGGCGAGTTCGGGCGAGAAGGTCGCGGCCAGATTGTCGCCGCCGGATTCGATCAGCACCAGATCGAGGTTGGGAAACTTCGCGCGCATGTCGGCGACCGCGGCCAGATTCATCGAGGCGTCCTCGCGGATCGCGGTGTGCGGGCAGCCGCCGGTTTCGACGCCGGCGATACGGTCCGCTGTCAGCGAGCCCGACCGCACCAGGAACTCGGCATCCCATTTGGTGTAGATGTCGTTGGTGATCGCGGCGATGTCGTAGCGCTCCCGCATCGATTTGCAGAGCAGGTCCATCAGCGCGGTCTTGCCGGAGCCGACGGGACCACCGATGCCGATCCGAAGCGGGCCGTGAGATTTGGACATGTGCGCTCTTTCTATCGTCGTCCCTGCGAACGCAGGGACCCATGACCACCGAAGTCAAATGTTGGGACGAGCTGGAGCTCCAGCCCCGCATATCCACGAACGCATATGGTCATGGGTCCCCGCTTTCGCGGGAACGACAACGAGAATAAATTCATGACCGGAACAGCCGCGTGTACTGCGTCTCGTGACGCAGGCTGGCGAGATCGGCACGAAAAGTGGTGCTGGCGAGATCGTCGAGCGACGATGCAAGCGCGCGCTTTGCGGTCGTAACGACTACCGGCTCAAGCGCGGCGAGTGCGCGCTGGCTGTCGGTCTGTCCAAGTGGAACCAGCCGTGCGCCTGCGGAAATCCAGTTCGACACCAGCGCATGCAGAAACGCGTGCATCGCAGGCGCCAGCGGAATGACGTGCGCGGCGCTGACAATACCGACCGCGACGGGATAGACGATCACGCCGCCACAAGCCGCGATCAGATCGTCGAGTCCGTCGCAGGTCCAGGCCGAACGGGAAATCTCGATGAAGGCGCGGCCCTGCGTGGTGGTCTCAAGCTGGCGCTCGCGCGAGGGCACGAAAGCCGCGGCGAGTTCGGCGATCTCGCGCAGCGCGGCTTCGTCCCTGGCAGAGGCCGCGCGATGGGTCTGCGCCAGAAATACGCCGTCGCAAAACCCCGAGCCTTCCGCAAGCATCGCGGCAAGCCAGTCGCGCAACGAGGCCGCGTCGGTGATGTCGCCGGCCTCCACCGCCCATTCGATGCCGCTGGAATAGGAAAACGCGCCGACCGGAAAGGCCGGCGACAGCCAGGTCATCAGCCGGTACAGCGCCGCGCCTTCGCCTGCCGTCATCCCGCCGTGTTCGTCGGCGGGAGCGGGCTCACTTGTGGTCATGAGCATGGGAGTGATCATGGTGATGGTCGTGATCGCAATGCTCGTCATGGTGATGGCCGTCATCATGCTTATGATGACTGTGATCACCGTGGGCATCATGTTTCTGATGGCCGTGATCGTGGTGGCCGTGGTCATGCGAAGAATGATCGTGCGACGAATGGTCGTGACCGCCATGGCCGTGCGCGTGATCGTCCGCATGCGCGTGCGCAGCGGCATAGGCGCCGCCTTCGGGATCGAACGGCGCCTCGATCTCGATGATGCGGGCGCCGAGTCCCGTCACCATCGCCTCAATGACGTGGTCGCGGCGAATCCGCAGGCCCTTCGGCATGATCTGCGTCGGCAGATGGCGATTGCCGAGATGCCAGGCGACCCGCACCAGATGCAGCGGATCGGTGCCGCGGATTTCGACCAGCGGCTCGGGAGCGGCGACCACCTCGATCAGGCGGCCGTCCTCCAGCACCAGGGCATCACCACCGCGCAACGCGATGGCGTTTTCCAGATCAAGCAGGAACTCGAGCCCGCGCGTGCCTGACATCGCCATCCGCCGCCGGTGCCGGTCGTCGAAATCGAGTACGACGGTGTCGGCTGCGGATTGCGTCCAGCGATGCTGGCCCAGAACTTTGGTCGCGCGGATCATTCTGCTCTACTCAAAAGTTCTAGAACTTCTCGACCTTGCCGTCGCTGATGATCTCGATCACCGTCGGCGCGGTCTTCATCTGCGAAGAATATTCCCGCCACACCTTCATGTGCGGCGCCTTGCCATGCGCGTTGAGGTCGTCGCGGGTTTCCCAGCGCTCCACCACCACGTACAGGTTCGGATTGTTGACGCTGACATGGCCTTCATAGGCGATGCAGCCCTTCTCTTTGTGCGTTTCGACGATACAGGCCTTGTGCCCCTTGATGAAGTCGTCCTTGTTTTCCGGCTTCATCGGCGTGGTGGCGATGACGTAGATCATGAGCTTGCTCCCTTGTTCTTTTCTTGATTAGCGGACGTCGACTTTTTCGGGCGTGATGACTTCGATCTTCGGCGGCGCTGCGAGGCATTTGACGACGACCCGGCCGAACACCTTCATGTGCTCGGCGCCGCGGTGCGGCACCAGCGCTTCGGCATTTTCCCACTGCTCGACGAACACCATCTTGGAATGATCGGTGACGCTCTCGTGCAGGTCATAGGCGATATTGCCCGGCTCCTTGCGGGTTTCCTTGATGCAGGCGGTAGCCGCCGCAATGAAATCAGCGCGCGTTTCAGGCTTGATGGTCAGCGTGGCAACGACGTAGATCACGAAAAATCCTCCCGGCTTTTGTTCTGGCTTTGATCACCGGCCGGGACCTTACTCCAGAAGCGCGATCGAACGCAAAACCGGCACCCACTTTTGCTGAGCGCGCTTTAGTACATGAAATATCGCTGCGCCATGGGCAGGACCTCGGCTGGCGCGCAGGTCAGAAGCTCGCCGTCGGCGCGCACCTCATAGGTCTCGGAATCGACCTCGATCTTGGGGGTGGCGCCGTTGTGGATCATGCTCTTTTTGGAGATACCGCTGCGGGTATTTTTTACCGGATAGAGCTTTTTGGCGATACCGAGTTTTCGCGCCAAGCCGCCGGTGATGGCGGCCTTCGACGTGAACACCACCGAGGACGCCGTCAGCGACTTGCCGTAGGCGGCGAACATCGGCTGATAATGCACCGGCTGCGGCGTCGGAATCGAGGCGTTGGGATCGCCCATGGGAGCTGCCACGATCGAACCGCCCTTGATGATGCAGTCCGGCTTGACGCCAAAGAACGCCGGCGACCACAGCACCAGATCTGCCATCTTGCCTTTCTCCACCGAGCCGATCAGTTTCGAGACGCCATGCGCGATCGCGGGGTTGATGGTGTATTTCGAGATGTAGCGCTTGACGCGAAAATTGTCGTTGTCCTTGCCCTTGTCCTCGGGCAGCGAACCGCGCTGCTTCTTCATCTTGTCGGCGGTCTGCCAGGTCCGGATGATGACTTCGCCGAGCCGGCCCATCGCCTGCGAGTCCGACGACATCATCGAGAGCGCGCCGAGATCGTGCAGAATGTCTTCCGCCGCGATGGTCTCCTTGCGGATACGGCTTTCGGCGAACGCCAGATCTTCGGCGATCGAGGGATCGAGATGATGGCACACCATCAGCATGTCCAGATGCTCGTCGATGGTGTTGCGGGTGAACGGCCGGGTCGGATTGGTCGAGGACGGCAGCACGTTCTTCAGGCCGGCAATTTTTATGATGTCAGGCGCGTGGCCGCCGCCGGCGCCTTCGGTGTGGAAGGCATGGATGGTGCGGCCCTTGAACGCCTTCACGGTGTCTTCGACGAAGCCTGACTCGTTGAGGGTGTCGGAATGCAGCATCACCTGGATGTCGTAGTCATCAGCCACCGACAGGCAGTTGTCGATCGCGGCCGGCGTCGTGCCCCAGTCCTCGTGCAGTTTCAGCGCGCAGGCGCCGGCCTTGATCATCTCGACCAGCGACGCCGGCCGCGAGGCGTTGCCCTTGCCGGAAATGCCGAGATTGACCGGGAAGGCGTCGAACGACTGGATCATCCGCCCCATATGCCAGGGCCCGGGCGTGCAGGTGGTCGCGAACGTGCCATGTGATGGGCCGGTGCCACCGCCCAGCATCGAGGTGACGCCGGACATCAGCGCGTGCTCGATCTGCTGCGGGCAGATGAAATGGATGTGGCTGTCGAACCCGCCGGCGGTAAGGATTTTTCCTTCGCCTGCGATGACGTCGGTGCCGGGCCCGATCACGATGGTGACGCCGGGCTGGATATCCGGATTGCCGGCCTTGCCGATGGCAGCGATCATGCCTTCCTTGATCGCGACGTCGGCTTTGACGATGCCCCAGTGATCGACAATCAGCGCGTTGGTGATGACGGTATCGACAGCGCCCTGCCGGTTGGTGACCTGGGATTGCCCCATGCCGTCGCGGATCACCTTGCCGCCGCCGAATTTCACTTCCTCGCCGTAGATGGTGAAATCCTTTTCGACCTCGATGATGAGATCGGTATCGGCCAGCCTCACCTTGTCGCCGGTGGTCGGCCCGAACATGTCGGCATAGACGGAACGCTTGATTTTCACGGACATGTCAGGCTCCAGCCTTCTGATCAGTATTTCTTTTCAACGTCAGGCATGGCGACTCGGAGCCACCCCTCTCCCCAGCCCTCCCCCGCAAGGGGGGAGGGAGCGTGACAGTTGTGCTCACCTCACAATGGATCACAGCGCGCATTTGAAGTTCACAGCTTCCCCATCACGTCGCCGCGAAAGCCGTAGATCACGCGCTTTCCCGCAAGCGCCACCAGCTGCACGTCGCGGGTCTGGCCCGGCTCGAACCGCACCGCGGTGCCGGCGGCGATGTCGAGCCGCATGCCGCGGGCTTTCCGGCGCTCGAATTTCAACGCTGGATTGGTTTCGAAGAAATGGTAGTGCGAGCCGACCTGGATCGGGCGGTCGCCGGTATTGGCGACGGTCAACGTCACCGTTTTGCGGCCGGCATTGAGCTCGATCTCGCCGTCCTTGATGAAGAGTTCGCCGGGGATCATTTTTTTGTCCTTCCTCCTCCGTCATTCCGGGGCGCGCATAGCGCGAACCCGGAAGTTCGGGATAATAAGCTCTGGATTCCGGGTCTGCGCCTGCGGCGCCTCACGGAATGACAACGTCATCGGATCGGCTCGTGCACGGTGACGAGCTTGGTGCCGTCGGGGAATGTCGCCTCGACCTGAATGTCATGGATCATTTCGGGAATGCCATCCATCACCTGCGCGCGGGTGATGACTTGCGCGCCGGCCTGCATCAATTCGGCGACGGTGCGGCCGTCGCGAGCGCCCTCGACGATGAAATCGGAGATGATGGCGATCGCCTCGGGATGGTTGAGCTTGACGCCGCGCTCGAGCCGCCGGCGCGCCACCATGGCCGCCATCGAGATCAAGAGCTTGTCCTTTTCGCGGGGAGACAGGTTCATGCAAGCACTCTTAAGTGTTTCAAAGGATCTAGTTGAGCCAGGTCCTAATTAAGCCAAAGCCGCGGCAGCGGAACGCTGCTGGCGCGGCCGAGCACGGTCATCATATCGGCGCGGAGCCGGGCTGCATCTTGGGCACAGAAGCGTGCTATTGCAAATCCATTCCAGGCGGAGATTCCGACCTCGCCGCCGAAGTTTTCCGAAGCCTCGCGAATCCGCTCCACCAGGGCCTCGTCACCGGGCGCGATCAGCGCGGTGCCGATGGCGACCCCGCCTTTGGCAATCGCCGGTCGCGCCAGTTTTTCGCCGATCTCGCCGTCGAGCCGGATGGTTTCCGCGAATACCAGTTTGCCGCCACGGCGCAGGCGCCAGCGGTCGACGAATTCGCCGTGCAGCATTCGTTCGCCCATCGCCGCGCGGCCGAACACCACGATTTCGCACAGCAGCAGCGACGCGGTTTCGGCGAGATCGATGTCGATCCGTCGAGAAATCCGCGCGCGGTCGAACAGGATGGTTTCCTGCGGCAGCCACGCGAGATGCGCGCCGGCCTCGGCCTTCAGCGCGATGTTGAGCTCCGCGACAGGTCCGGGCGCGCGGTAGACCTTCTCTGCCGCCGCAGTCGTCAGCGTCAGCCGCGCGCCCTCGCCCGCCGTGATTCCGATATCGAAGCGATCACCACCGGCGATGCCGCCGGCCGTGTTGACGAATACGCCCGACAACCCCTCCGCCTCGGGCGACGGAAAGCGCACGCGCAGCGAGCCGGACTCATGCAAGACACCGCGCCGGGTGACGCCGTCCTGCAGATGCACGTTGAACCTCACCGCGCCCTGGGCCCGGTTGGCCGCGAACGTCGCTGCCGCCGCGTGCGTGGTGTCGGTCCGCATCCGTCCCCCCAAACAAATCAGAACTCGGCTCCTGCGCTTAATATTTGACGCGTTTTCTTCACGCGAACCGGAACCACTTCGCTTGAAAACGCTATGTCAGAGCGCCATCTGGCGGCTGATTTCAGCAGGATCGAGGTTCGAGCGATCGCAGGCATACTTCACCGCGCCCCGGTCCATGACAGCGAAATTGTCGCCAAGCTCGCAGGCAAAGTCGAGATATTGTTCGACCAGCACGATCGCCATATTGCCGAGGCTGCGCAGATAGGAGATGGCGCGCCCGATATCCTTGATGATCGAGGGCTGGATGCCCTCGGTCGGCTCGTCCAGCAGCAGCAGTTTCGGCCGCATCACCAGCGCACGGCCGATCGCGAGCTGTTGTTGCTGGCCGCCGGACAGATCGCCGCCGCGTCGGCCCAGCATCGAGTTCAGCACCGGAAACAGCGAGAACACGTCGTCGGGAATATTGCGGTCCTCGCGCTTCAGCGGGCCGAATCCGGTCTTGAGATTTTCTTCCACCGTCAGCAGCGGAAAGATCTCGCGGCCCTGCGGCACGAAGCCGATGCCGGCCCGCGCCCGCTCATACGGCTTCATCGTCGTGATGTCCTTGCCGTCCAGCGTGATCGATCCGCTCGCAACCGGATACTGGCCGACCATCGCGCGCAGCAGGGAGGTCTTGCCGACGCCGTTGCGGCCGAGCACGCACAATACCTTGCCGGTTTCGGCAGCGACCGAGACTCCGCGCAACGCCTGCGCCGCGCCGTAATAGAGATTGATGTCCTTGACTTCGAGCATCAGTGGCCTCCAGTCGAGGTGAGGCAAATCGCGAATGGCGAATGGCGAATGGATAGAATTCTCATGGTCTTTGCACCTTGCCTTCTACTCGCCACTCACTATTCGCCATTCGCGTTATCTCGGCCTACCGGCCGAGATAAACCTCAACGACACGCTCGTTCTGCGAAACCTGATCGATGGTCCCCTCTGCCAACACAGTACCTTCGTGCAGGCACGTCACCTTGACGCCGAGTTCGCGCACGAAGGTCATGTCGTGCTCGACCACCATGATGGTCTTTTCCTTGTTGATTTCCTTCAACAGCTCCGCGGTCTGATGGGTCTCGACGTCGGTCATTCCGGCGACGGGTTCGTCGACCAGCAGCAGCTTTGGATCCTGCGCCAGCAGCATGCCGATCTCCAGCCACTGCTTCTGGCCGTGCGACAGGCTGCCGGCGAGGCGATTGCGCGAATCCTTGAGGCGAATGGTTTCCAGCACCCGCTCGATGGTCTCGGTCTCCGGCTTGCTTTCGCGCCAGAACAGCGTGCCCTTGACGCTGTGATCGACGTTGAGCGCCAGCAGCAGATTGTCCTCGATGGTCTGGCTTTCGAACACCGTCGGCTTCTGGAACTTGCGGCCGATGCCGAGTTCGGCGATGCGGGTTTCGTCGAGCCGCGTCAGGTCGGTGATGCCGTCGAACAGCACGGTGCCCTCGTCCGGCTTGGTCTTGCCGGTGATGATGTCCATCATCGTGGTCTTGCCGGCGCCGTTGGGGCCGATGATGGCGCGCATCTCGCCGGGCTCCAGCGTCAGCGACAGGTTGTTGATGGCGTGAAAACCATCGAACGAGACGTGCACGCCGTCGAGATAGAGCAGCGCGGAAGTCGTCCTTCCACCTTCCATGATACTCATGCGCTCACTCCGCCGGGTTCGGTTCGCTGACGCCGTCTTCGCGCGCAGCACTCTCGGCGTTCGCCGCCATGCGTTTGGCCTTGTAGGGTTCCCACCATGCGTTGAAGGTGCCGATGATCCCCTTCGGCAGCAGCAGCGTCACCAGGATGAACAGCGCGCCCAGCATGAACAGCCAGTAAGGCGCCAGCGGGCCCGACGTGAAGACGGTTTTGGCGTAGTTTACGACGATGGCGCCGAGCGCCGCACCAATCAGGGTGCCGCGGCCGCCGACCGCGACCCAGATCACCGCCTCGATCGAATTGCCCGGCGCGAACTCGCCGGGATTGATGATGCCGACCTGCGGCACATAAAGCGCACCGGCGACGCCGGCCATGCAGGCCGACAGCGTGAACACGAACAGCTTGTAGGATTCGACCCGGTATCCCAAAAATCGCGTACGCGACTCGGCGTCGCGGACCGCAATCAAGACCTTGCCGAGTTTCGACGTCACCACCGCGCGGCAGATCAGGAAGGATATGATCAGCGCCACGCAACTGAGCAGGAACAGCGCCGCACGGGTGCCTTCGGCCTGGACGTTGAAGCCCAGAATGTCCTTGAAGTCGGTCAGGCCGTTGTTGCCGCCGAAACCGAAATCGTTGCGGAAGAACGCCAGCAGCAGCGCGTAGGTCATCGCCTGCGTGATGATCGAGAGATAGACGCCGGTGACGCGGGAGCGGAACGCGAGCCAGCCGAAGCAGAACGCCAGCAGACCCGGCACCACCAGCACCATCAACGCGGCGAACCAGAACATGTCGAAACCGTACCAGTACCAGGGCAGTTTCGGATAGTTCAGGAACACCATGAAGTCGGGCAGGATCGGGTTGCCGTAGACGCCGCGGCTGCCGATCTGGCGCATCAGGTACATGCCCATCGCGTAGCCGCCGAGCGCGAAGAAGGCGCCGTGGCCGAGCGAGAGAATGCCGCAATAGCCCCAGATCAGGTCGATCGAAAGCGCCAGCACGGCGTAGCAGACATATTTGCCGAACAGCGCCACCAGATAGGTCGGCACCTGGAAGAACGATCCCGCCGGCAGCAGCAGGTTGGACAGCGGGATCAGCACGCCGAGTCCGGCGACAACCAGCAGGAAGACGGTGGCGCTGCGATCCAGCGAGCGCGTCAGGACATGCGGCATCATCGGAGACACTCTACCTTACCTCTCCCGCTTGCGGGGGAGGTCGACGCGCTCGACACAGCGCTGCGGGTGGGGGAATTGCCTCCACCGGGCGCCGGCGTTCGCGGAGAGTACCCCCCCCCCCCCCACCCCCCCCAGCGGGGGAGGGCGCCCGAGCGGGGCCCCCCGCGACAAAT
>JBBRSX010000073.1:0-28720 GCA_038244925.1 Hyphomicrobiales bacterium
CCGATGATCGACGATCACGATTACGACGTGAAGATGCGCGCGATGCAGCGGTTCTTCGAGGAAGGCGACAAGGTCAAGATCACCTTGCGCTACCGTGGCCGCGAAATGGCGCACCAGGAGATCGGCACCAAGCTGCTGGACAAGGTGAAAGCCGATGTCGCCGAATACGCCAAGGTCGAGCAGGATGCGCGTTTCGAAGGCCGTCAGGTCGTGATGGTACTGGCGCCGCGCTGATTCGATTTTGAGAGATTGGTATCGACCGGCCCGTCAGATGATCTGGCGGGCCGTTTTCGTAAGTGGGCTCGTAGCCCGGCTTGAGCCAACCGGTCGCGCGAATGCGCGCCCGATGACAGGCTCTGCACAATCCGGCTCACACAGTGCTTCGTCCAGGCTCGCACCAAGGACGGAGAAGCGGGGCACCGACACAAAATCTGCGAAAACAACCCCATGCAAAGTAGCGCGAGCCCCAGGTCCGTAGCCCGGATGAAGCGAAGCTGTTGGTGGCCTCGCTAGCTCCGATAGGCCTGCCAGGTGCCGCTGCAGCGGTCACCGGTGATGATGCCGCTCCAGGAGCCCGCACCGCTGTTACCGACCAGCCGGCCGCGACCACTCGCATTGGACGCGCCGACCGATACCTGGACCGCCACGCCGCCGGCACGATTGATCGAACCCGAGACCCGGCCGCCACCGGCCGAGGAGACACTGGTTCCGGCGACGGTGAAGGGGACGCTGTAGCCGGAGCTGCAGTTGCCCCGCTTGGTCGCAAACACCGTGGTCCAGTTGCCGTCATAGCCCCTAGCCGCCGCATCGGCGGTACCAGGTGCCGCGGCCGTGGCGAGAATGGCGAGAACGGGCAACCAGCGCAGAGGGCGGTGCAGGCGGAGGAAAGTGGCAAACCGGGCAATCGATCGCTGAAAATGGGTCATTTTCGTCCTGTTCCAGGGTTGGCTCACGACATCCTGCCATCTGTCGGCGAACCCCGTTTGACGGTTCATCGTTGCCATTTCCCGCTTCCTCTGCCATAAGCCGACCCTTCATCGCCCGGCTGATTAAGGGCTGCCGTGTCGATGACCCGTGCGGGTTGTCTCGTTTTCGAGAAAACCTGAGCACTTCCAACGCTCTAACGAGCATTTCAAGCCGCAAAAGCGCCCCTCGGGCGCATTTTTCTGTGGCCACAGGAGAGCCAAATGCCCAAGCTGAAGACCAAGTCAGGCGCTAAAAAGCGCTTCAAGGTGACTGCCACCGGCAAAGTGATGTCCGCTCACGCGGGCAAGCGCCATGGCATGATCAAGCGGACGAAGAAGCAGATTCGTCAGCTCCGCGGCACCCGCGTGCTGTTCAAGACCGACGGCGACAACATCAAGAAGTACTTCTTGCCGAACGCCTGATCGCGCACGCGCATCATTTAGCCGAGCCGCGCTCGCGCGGCGATCCGTCACCGAATTTTCAATACAAGGATACCTGTCATGTCTCGCGTCAAACGCGGTGTGACCTCTCACGCCAGGCACAAGAAAGTCTACAAGGCCGCCAAGGGTTTCCGCGGCCGCCGCAAGAACACCATCCGCGCCGCCAAGGCTGCCGTCGAAAAGGCCGGCCAATACGCGTTCCGCGACCGCAAGCGCAAGAAGCGCACGTTCCGTGCGCTCTGGATCCAGCGCATCAACGCGGCCGTGCGTCCGTTCGGCATGACCTACAGCGTCTTTATTAACGGTCTCTCGAAGTCGGGCATCCTCGTGGACCGCAAGGTGCTGTCGGATCTCGCGATCACCGAACCGGCGGCGTTCCAGGCGATCGCCGAAAAGGCCAAGGCCGCACTCGCAGCCTGAGGCCCGAGGGACTGGCGGCCTGAGGCACTGGCGGCCTGAGGCAAAAGCGCTAGCGGGCCTTTGACCGGCCCGAGGCCTTGAGCGCCTCGCGCGCGTAACGCTGGGCGACCTCCGCCCGGCAGAACGCCGTAAACGACCGATACATCGTCCCGGACTCGTTCTGGTACTTGCGGTCGCAGACGCCCAGATCGCGCCGATAGGCCTGCTTCTTCGCGGCCCCGAGATGGCCAAGGAAGTCGCGCTCGCACTTCTTTTCGACGGCGGCGCCGAGCAGGATGTCGCCGCTCGCGGTGTATGCGCAGTCCGTGAAGGTTTTCATCGCGCCGTCACATCCAGGCGAGGCGCTGATGGCATCGACGGTTTCGTCTTGGGTCATCGATTTGCCCTGACAAATCGAGGCGAGCGCGGGAGCCGCGCTCAGCGGCAGGACGACGGCCAGAACGGCCCAGGGTACAAAACGCATCGCGTGCTCCTTCTCGACTTCACCTTGGTAGAGCACGCGCCAAGGAGGGTTCAATGGCGCCCGGTCCGGACCCCTGTTACAGGCTTTTTGCTTGACGTTTCGGCCCCGGCGCGGCCACAACCAGCGGCCTTCGAAAGCGGAGATTTTGACCGTGTCCGACCTCGCAACACTCGAGCAGACCATCCTCGCAGAAATCGCCGCCGCCGGCGACGAAGCCGCCCTCGAGGCGGTGCGCGTCGCAGCCCTCGGCAAGAAGGGCTCGGTCTCCGCGCTGCTCGCCACCCTCGGCAAGATGTCGCCGGACGAACGCAAGACGCAGGGTGCGGCGATCAATCTCGCCAAGGACACGGTCACACAGGCGCTGACCTCGCGCCGTGACATCCTGAAATCGGCGGCGCTCGACGCGAGGCTTGCTTCCGAGACCATCGACGTCACGCTGCCGCTGCGCGACAGCGCGGCCGAGCAGGGCCGGATCCATCCGCTGAGCCAGGTGTTCGAGGAGGTCAACACGATCTTCGCCGACATGGGTTTCGCGATTGCCGAAGGTCCGGATATCGAGACCGACGACTATAACTTTACAAAACTGAACTTCCCCGAAGGCCATCCGGCGCGGGAAATGCACGACACTTTCTTCTTCAACCCGAAGGAAGACGGCTCGCGCATGCTGTTGCGCACCCACACCTCGCCGGTGCAGGTGCGCACCATGCTAAGCCAAAAGCCGCCGATCCGCGTGATCTGCCCGGGCCGTACCTATCGCATCGATTCCGACGCGACCCACACGCCGCAGTTCCACCAGGTCGAAGGCCTCGTCATCGACAAGGGTTCGCATCTCGGCCATCTGAAATGGATCCTGCACGAGTTCTGCAAGGCGTTCTTCGAGGTCGACCACATCAACATGCGGTTCCGGCCGTCGTTCTTCCCGTTCACCGAGCCCTCACTCGAGGTCGACATCCAGTGCCGCCGCGGCAATGGCGAGATTCGTTTCGGCGAAGGCGAGGACTGGCTGGAGATTCTCGGCTGCGGCATGGTGCATCCGAACGTGCTGCGCGCCTGCGGCATCGATCCCGACGTCTATCAGGGCTTTGCCTGGGGCATGGGCATCGACCGCATCGCGATGTTGAAATACGGCATGTCGGATCTGCGCCAGCTGTTCGACAACGACGTGCGCTGGCTCACCCATTACGGCTTCAAGCCGCTCGATGTCCCGACCTTGGCGGGGGGATTGAGCACGTGAACTTGAGCGCCGTCCCCGCCAAGTATCAGGGTCTGCGATCGTTCGCGTTCGGCGACGGGCCGGAGCTTGCCGACGAGCTGCTCGACCTCGTCATTCGCGAAGTGAAAACCGCGACCTGCGCTACCGAGGACGAGCCCAACACGTCGACCCTCAATGAACGCTGGATCGTGCTCGACGGACGAGGGCAACCGGCCTGCGTAATCGAAACCCTCGAAGTGAGTTACCGCCGCTACCACGAAGTCGACGCGGCTTTCGCCTACGAGGAAGGTGAAGGCGACCGCAGCCTCCGCTACTGGCGCGAGGCGCATCGCAGTTATTTTGGACGGACCGGCCGGTTCAGCGAAGACATGATGCTGATGTGCGAGCGTTTTCGTCTGGTTGAGGTTTTTGCGAAAGCGGAGCAGGCATCGTGATCGGTTCCTGTCTCGCCACCACCGTCGCGGAGAGAGCCCCCACCCTAACCCTCCCCCGCAAGCGGGAGAGGGAATGGACCGCGTTTGGGACGGCTGGCTTTCATCACATGGATACGAACCCTCCATCCACGCAATCGGTCAGACTCCCTCTCCCGCTTGCGGGGGAGGGTTGGGGTGGGGGTGCCGCGGCATCGGAGGTCTCAATGGCTGACGAGAACGACCCAACGTGGAAGATCTCCGCCAAACTCCGTTCCAACGCGCGCGCACTCCGGAAAAACTCCACCGACGCGGAGCGGTTGCTCTGGGCCGCGATGCGCGGCCACCGACTGAACGGCACCAGCTTCCGTCGTCAGGTGCCCATTGAAAACTATATCGCCGATTTCGTATGTCACGCCGCGCTGCTCGTGATCGAGCTGGATGGCGGACAGCATTTTTCCGATCAAGCAGAGCATAAGGACGCCGCCCGTTCGGCCGCAATCGAGGCGAAAGGATTTCAGGTTCTTCGCTTCAGCAATCACGACGTGATGACAAACCGCGACGGTGTACTTGAAACCATTGCCTCTGCCGTCGCGGAGAGAGCCCCCACCCTAACCCTCCCCCGCAAGCGGGAGAGGGGACAAGAGAAGCAAAGACCATGAAATTCACGCTCTCCTGGCTCAAGGAACATCTCGAGACCGACGAGCCGCTGGAAAAGCTCGCCGACAAGCTCACCATGATCGGGCTTGAGGTCGAGCACATCGAAGACAAGGCGAAAGTGCTGTCGCCGTTCTCGATCGCGCGGGTGATCTCGGCCGAGCAGCATCCCAATGCGGACCGGCTGCGGGTCTGCATGGTCGATACCGGCGACGGCGGCGCGCCGGTGCAGGTGGTGTGCGGCGCGCCGAACGCGCGCGCCGGCCTGGTCAGCGTGTTCTCAGCCCCCGGCACGTTCATTCCCGGCAAGAACATCACGCTCGGCGTCGGCACCATCCGCGGTGTCGAAAGCCGGGGAATGCTGTGCTCGGCGGCAGAATTGGAGATTTCCGAAGACCATGACGGCATCATGGAATTGCCGGCTGATGCGCCGATCGGCAAGGGCTATGCCGAATGGGCGGGCCTCGGCGATCCCATGCTCGAAATCAACCTGACGCCGAACCGCCAGGACTGCACCGGCGTGCACGGCATCGCGCGCGATCTTTCCGCAGCCGACATGGGCAGGTTCAAAGACCCCGGCATCAAGCCGATCAAGGGTGAATTCCCCTGCCCGGTGCAGGTGACGGTGGAAGACGCGGCGCTGTGTCCGGGCTTCGCGCTGCGGCTGGTGCGCGGCGTCAAGAACGGCCCCTCTCCGGAGTGGCTGCAGAAGCGCCTGACCTCGATCGGGCTGCGTCCGATCAACGCGCTGGTCGATATCACCAACTTCATGACCTATGACCGCGCCCGGCCGCTGCATGTGTTCGATGCGAAGAAGGTGCAAGGTAATCTCACCGTGCGCCGCGCCAAGGACGGCGAAACCCTGCTGGCACTCGACGGCCGAACCTATACGCTCGACAGCGGCGTCTGCGTCATTGCCGACGATCACGGCGTCGAATCGCTTGCCGGCATCATGGGCGGCGAGGCCTCGGGCTGCGACGAGAACACGTCAGATGTGCTGATCGAATCCGCGCTGTGGAACGAGATCAACATCGCACAAAGCGGCCGCAAACTCGGCATCAATTCGGACGCCCGCTATCGCTTCGAACGCGGCGTCGATCCGGCCTTCATGGTGCCGGGTCTGGAACTCGCGACCAAACTGGTGATGGATCTCTGCGGCGGCACGCCGTCGGAGAACGTCGTCGTCGGCAAGGCCTTTGGCGAGGACCGCGTCATCGAGTTTCCGCTGCACGAGGTCAAGCGCCTCGCCGGCATCGACGTGCCGCAGGTCGAGATGAAGCGCATCCTCGGCCACCTCGGCTTCATGATGGCGGGCAGCGGCCCCGTCGTGAAGGTCGCGATACCGTCGTGGCGCACCGACGTCAGCGGCAAGGCCGATATCGTCGAGGAAATCGTCCGCATCGTCGGCGTCGACAAGGTGCCGATGACGCCGTTCGAGCGCGGCGACGCGCCGCGCAAGCCGGTGCTGACCCAGATCCAGCTTCGCACCCGCCGCGCCAAGCGCGCCCTCGCGGCGCGCGGCATGGTCGAGGCCGTAACCTGGTCGTTCATTTCAAAACCCGCGGCCGAATTGTTCGGCGGCGGACAGGCCGAGCTCGCGGTTGCCAACCCGATCGCCGCCGACCTCTCCGACATGCGCCCGAGCCTGTTGCCGGGCCTCATCGCCGCAGCACAAGCCAATGCCAATCGCGGCATCTCCGATGTCGCGCTGTTCGAAGTCGGGCAGGTATTCAAGGGCGACAAGCCCGAGAACCAGATGGTCGCGGCGTCAGGCGTGCGCCACGGCTTTGCCTCCGCAAAAGGCATGGGGCGGCACTGGTCCGGCTCCGCGACCGCTGACGCGCTCGATGCCAAGGCCGACGCGTTCGCCGTACTGGCCGCGGCCGGCGCGCCGATGCAGGCGTTGCAGGTCGTGCCGGGCGGCGCGAGCTGGATGCATCCGGGCCGTTCCGGCACCATCCAGATCGGCCCGCAGAACATTCTCGGTACTTTCGGCGAGCTGCATCCGCGCACGCTGGAAGCGCTTGGCGCCGACGGCCCGATGATCGCCTTCGAAGTGATCCTCAACCGCGTTCCCGACGCCAAGCAGCGGCCGACCCGCGCCAAGCCGGTGCTCGAACTCTCGGCATTCCAGCCGGTGTCGCGCGACTTTGCGTTCATCGTCGATCGCAACGTCAAGGCCGGCGATATCGTTCGCGCGGCGCAAGGCGTCGACAAGAAGCTGATCACGGATGTCAGCGTGTTCGACGTCTACGAAGGCAAGGGTATCGACGACAGCAAGAAATCAGTCGCTATCGCGGTGACGATTCAGCCACGCGAAAAAACGCTGACCGACCAGGAAATCGACGCGGTGGCGGCGAAGATCGTGGCCGAGGTAACCAAGAAAACCGGCGGCACGTTGCGCGGATGATCGTGCTCCAGAAATAGAGCATGAATCTATCGGGCCTCCTACCGGCTGACATCCGCACCACCGCGGCCAGCGCGATCTGCGCGATCGCGTTCGTCTCGGGCACCGCCCGCGGATTTTCCGGCTTCGGCTCCGCGCTGATCTTCATGCCGCTGGCGAGCTCGATTGCAGCCCCGCGATTGGTCGCGGCGCTGCTACTGGTCATCGATTTTATCGGCTCGGCCCCGCTGATCCCCAATGCGTGGAAAAACGCCGACCGCAAGGCGACCGCGATCATCGCGCTCGGCGCTCTGGTCGGCGTTCCCATCGGCACCTGGTTTCTCACCCGGCTTGAACCCGTGACCACGCGCTGGATCATTTCGGGCTTCGTGTTCGCGCTGTTGCTGCTGCTGTTGTCCGGCTGGCGCCACCGCGGCAAGGACCATGCGGCGATCTCGATCGGGATCGGCGGACTGTCCGGATTCTGCAGCGGCCTCGCCCAGACCGGCGGGCCGCCGATCGTCGGCTACTGGCTCGGCCGTCCGATCGCTTCCGTGATCCAGCGCGCCAACATCGTGCTCTTTTTCGTCGCGTCGGATTTCTTTTCCCTCGTCAGCTATGCGCTGAGCGGACTGATCACGGCGGATGCGATCAAATTCTCGTTCGTGGTCGGACCCGTTTACGGCGTCGGCGTCTGGTTCGGCGCCTCGCTGTTCGGCCGCGCCAGCGAAAACCTGTTCCGCGCTATCTGCTACGCGCTGATCGCGGCCGCCGTGCTCTTCGGACTCCCGGCGCTGGATGGCGTGCTGCGCTGAGTTTCTTCGTCAATTGATCGGCGAATGCGGCGCCGCCTGTCGTGCCGGCGCGCGCCGTTGCGGTCTTGGTCCCCGCGCCGGCGTTTCCGGCTCGATCTCCTTCAGCGCGCCGATCCGGCGCAACGCAGCCTCGGCGGCGCGCTCGCCGCTTTCCCAGGCGCCGTCGATGGTGCCCCACAGCGTCTCATGGGTGGCTTCACCGGCGAGATACATGCAGCCGATCGGTTCGGTCAAAACCTTTCGCGACGCCTGTCCGCCGGGTCCCGCCACCGACATTGCGCCGAGCGCAAACGGCGCCGCGTTCCATCGCGTCGCGCTGGTTTTTTTCACGGCGGCCACGGCTTCGCTGCCGAACAGTTTTGTCAACCACTCCACCGCGAACGCGGCCATCGCCGCTTCGCCCTGGGCGGAGAGATCGCGGCCGAACGAGCCTGCGATATCGATCGTACAGAGCGAGGAGCCGCCGATATTGGCAAACATCAGCGCCGTCTTCGCCGAGTTGCTCTGCTCGATGATGATGTCGTCGCGCGAAAGCCCGAGCGGATTACCGGGCATCTGCAACGCGATGCGGTCATAGCTGCCGAGATTCAATCGCGCGGCGGCGTCGAGCGTGCGCTTCGGAATGTCGGGGGTGAACTTGATATTGCCTGATGCCAGCACGTTGCTCGACACCGTGACGATGGCGGCACGCGCGGCGATCTTGCCGGACGGGGTTTCGACGCTGACGTCGCGGCTGCCCCACGCGATGCGGCTGGCCGGCGTCGACAGCGACAACGGCACCTGCTCGCCGAGCTTGGCAACCAGCGTGCCTAGTCCCTGACGGCAGGCGATCGCAGTATTGCGATCCTGCGCGCGAGCCTTGTCGCCGACCGAGACATCCCTGAGATCCTTGCCCGAAAAATTGGCGCCGAGCACGAACTCAGCCATGCCGGCCCAGTCGCCGAGATCCTTGGGCAGCACCGATGCGCAGGCAACATCACCCTTGCGCGAGGCTTCGTCGATGGCGCGGTTGGCGCGGACCAGCGCTGCGAGAAATTCCTCGGTCTCGCCGGGGCGGGCGTTGCGGCGACCGATGCGGATTTTCTGGCCGGACGGTGCGGTCGTGATCTCAAGGCCGGCCGTGCGCGCCAGCTTGATCATCGGATTGGTATCGGGATTGTGCATCCAGCGCGCACCGCGATCGAACGGCACGTCGAAGCTCGTGATATCGGTCTGGCAGCGGCCGCCGATCTGGCTCGCCGCCTCGACCACGATCACCTTGCGGTTCGCCGCCATGATCCGCCGCGCCGCAGCAATCCCGGCGGCACCGGCGCCGATCACGACAATGTCCGCCTCGCGCGGCAACGGCGCCGCCATCACCGGCCCCGTAAGAACCGGGGTCACCGCCAGAGCCGCGGACGCCGAGAGGAAGTCGCGGCGGGTCATTGTCATGTCATGGTTTCCGGGGTCTTGCAGGAAAGTACAGGAAAAGAGAACAGCTAGCGAACTGTGCCGCATCTCACGTTGCGCGGCAACACTCATGGTAAATCAATCATGATTGATCCGCTTTGCGCATGAACTAAATTGAAACGGCTTGCGACCATGCTAAGGGAACAAAAAAGGCGCGCAAACAAGCCGCTCGGGGAACAAGTTTCATGGGCGTAATGCTCGATACCATCGGCCAGTTGATAGCGGGGTACCTGCAGAAGGAAGTCCCGGGCTATGAGCCGTTCACGCCCAGCGACCCCGAACATCTGCGCGGGGTCATCGAGCCCGGCGACGTGCTGCTGGTCGAAGGCAACAACCGGATTTCCGGCATCATCAAATACCTGACGCAATCGACCTGGTCGCATGCCGCGCTCTATGTCGGTCCGGTCGACGGTGCGGTCGAGCCCGATGGCGAGCCGCATGTTCTGATCGAGGCCAATGTCGGCGAAGGCGTCACCTCGGCGCCGCTGTCGAAATATTTTCCCTATCACACCCGCCTCTGCCGCCCGGTCGGCCTGTCCTACGAAGACCGCACCACGGTGTGCCGCTATGCCATCAACCGGATCGGCTTCGGCTACGACACCAAGAACATCGTCGACCTGATGCGCTTTCTGATCCCGCTGCCGGTGCCGCAGCGCTGGCGGCGGCGCATGATCGCGTTCGGCTCCGGCGATCCGACCAAGATCATCTGCTCGGCGCTGATCGCGCAGGCGTTCGACGCCGTGCGTTATCCGATCCTGCCCAAGATCACCCGCGCGGCCTCAAGGAAAGCCCGGCGCGAGATCCTGCACATCCGCGACTCCTCGCTCTACATGCCGCGCGACTTCGATATCTCGCCCTATTTCGAAATCGTCAAACCCACCATCGTGCACGGTTTCGACTACACCGCCTTGCACTGGGCCGACAAGCAGAAGCCGCTCCAGGAGGTAGCAGGCGAATTCGGGGTGTTTCCATCGATCGAGTCGCCGTCGCTTGTTCCTGAAGAGATTGACGAAGAAGCGCCGCTTCCGGCTGCAGAAGTGACGCCGGACGCCGTTGAACCGAAGATGGTCGAACGCGTGACGGTGTCGGAACATTTCCTCGCCGTCGAATATGTCCCGGTCCGCCCGCCGGAGCGCCGCGCCCGTCCACGCGGGAAGGTGCCAGAGGCGGCGTAAGCCGTCTAATCCATTCCGCAAGCTGAACTCTTTTCCGTCACCCTGAGGAGCGCAAAGCGCGTCTCGAAGGGCGACGGCCCTGGCCGCTCATCCTTCGAGGCTCGCTACGCGAGCACCTCAGGATGACGGATCGAGACAAGCACCCGCAATCCTAGAACCTCGCCGCCAGGGTCAGCCGCACCGCCAGCGGTTCCGCCGGATGCACATGGCGATCCGCGACGCCGCCGATCGGCTCGCCCGGCAACCGCGACAGATAATAATATTCGATCTGGTTGGTGTTGGCGTTGAACAGATTCAGCACGTCGAGCTGCAGCCGCATCCCGTTGTCGAATTTATAGCCGGCGCGCGCGTTGAAGATCAGCGATTGCTGCGATCGAACGCTGTCGTCCTCGATCAGGGGACGCGGACCGAAATAGCGCGCCCGCAACGCGCCGAACCAGCCGCTTTCGCCGCCGAACGTCACGCCGCCACTCGCCACCCAGGCCGGCGCGCCCGGGATGAAATCACCGGCCGGATCGAAATTGTTGAAGCGGGCGCGGGTGTAAGCGAGATCGAAATCGAAACTCATCCACGGCAGCACCTTGTACTGATTGGTCCATTCGACGCCGACGCGACGACTGGGCCGGCTCGGCTCGGTGGTGCCGGCATCGCCGACGAACAGCAGCTCGGAATCGAAATCCAGCACGAACACCGCGAGCGAGCTGGTGAGGCCTTCGATCGCCCTGGTACGGATGCCGATCTCGGCGCCCTTGGAGCGCACCAGCAGCGGCACGCGGTCGAGTGGCGTCACCTTGTCGTTGGGATCGACCGTGATGGGTGCGCCCCTGATGTCGTTGGAGTGCAGACCATAGCCGGCATTGCCGTAAAACTCGGTGCGATACCACGGACCCAGTACGATGCCTGCCTTGGGGCTCGTCATCGACGCCTGCGCATTGCCGGAATTCTGCAAGGTGTCGCTGACGACGCGGCCGGCAAAGACGTCTTCACGGATGCCGACCGTGGTACGAAGCCAGTCGGTCCATCGCGCGGTGGTGTCCGCCCACAGCCCGACGCTGCCTTCTCTCACACTGTCTTCACGCACGGTCGATAGCGTCTCGCGCGCGATCGTCTTGAACAGGCCGACATGGATGTCGTCGCCGCGCGTCTGCAGACCGACGCGGGTTTGGGTTTCGATTCCGGCAAGGCGCAGGTCGAAGGCATGGCTGGCGTTGAGCCCGTACACCGTGCGCCTGTCAGTCTGGCTGAACTGATCGCCGTTGGCGGGATTATCGAGGAAATAGGTGAAGTCGTTGAACAGCTGCAGCGATGAGCGGATCACATAGGCGTTGACCCTGGTCTGGCCGTACGCGCCCGACTGCGCCCAGTTGCTCGACAGCGAGAAACGGCTCGAGGTGCCGCCGTCGGTCGGATCGAGCGAGCCGAGCCGGGCGATAACGCCCTGATCGATCGCGCGCTGCGCTACCTGATCGGTCGAATTCCAGCCGTTGGAGTAAGCCATCGCCGATAGCGTAAAGCCGTCGGTGGCGGTGCCCTGGCTGTAGCGCAATACGCCGTTCAGTTTGCGCACGTTGTCGGGCACATCCCACGGGCCGTTGTATTTGTTGGCTTCAAAGGCTGTGAGCAGCGTGCCGGCGCCCACGGCGGTCGATGCCGCCGCCAGCGCGCGGGCATAACCAAAGCTGCCGAAGCTCAGTTCGGCAATGTTCTTCGGCAGCTTGTTGACATAGTCGATGCTGACGGCGCCTGCGGAAGCGAAGTCACCCTGGTCGGCGAAGTACGGTTCTTTGCGGACGTTTACCGACTGCACCAGTTCCGGAATCAGGAAATTGATATCGGCATAGCCCTGGCCGTGACCATGGGTCGGCATATTGACCGGCATGCCATCGACGGAAATGGCGAGGTCGGTGCCGTGGTCGAGGTTGAAGCCGCGCAGAAAATACTGGTTGGCTTTACCCTCGCCGGAATGCTGGGTCACGATCAGGCCGGGCACCGCCTCCAGCACCTCGCCGACGCGCGAGGCGGGGCGTGAGTTGAAGTCCTGACCGCTGATGACCTGTTCGCTGGCAGCGGCGGGCTGCAGGTTGCCCGGACCTGAGGTGGCGGAACCGCCGGTAGCCCCGTTTGCGAACGGCGCGGCGGGCGGACTCGGCTGCACCGCCGCTGTGCCTCGCGCACTCCGCGCAGGACGCGCTGTCGGCTTGATCCGCTTTGGCGGGGATTTTTCCGGTGATGTTACCGTCACCGGGGGAAGCTGGCCGGGTGTCCCGGCGGCAACGGTCTGCGCTTCCGCGGAGGACGCCACAACGAACAGTGATGCCGTGGCGGAAAATATCCCCCAAGCAGCCCTACGCAACACCCATGCCCCCGCATGATAACTGCTACAATCGGCATGCGATCGTGCAGTTCGACTAAACCCGGCCAGTCACGCTAGCAAGCGCAGTATGATGATGCAATAGAAACATCATACTTGCACCTGCACCGAGAACGCCAAGACGGAAATTCCATGCAACGGATCACCATCACCATCGAAGACGACCTGCTTGCGGAGATCGATGCCGCGGCGGAAGCGCGCGGCTACCAGAACCGCTCCGAGATCATTCGCGATCTCGCGCGTGCCGGGCTGCAGCAGGGCGCCGAGGACGCCGCACCGTCAGGGCAATGCGTCGCCGCATTGGTCTATGTCTACGACCACGCCGCGCGCGACCTGTCGAAGCGGCTGGTGCAGAATTTCCACGGCCACCACGATCTCTCGCTGGCGACGCTGCATGTCCATCTCGACGACGACAGCTGCATGGAGGTGACGGCGCTGAAGGGTGCAACCGGCGAGGTCAAGCATTTTGCCGACCACATCATCGCCGAACGCGGCGTCCGCTACGGCCGCGTGGTGATGATCCCGACCGCGGCGGACAAGTCAGGCAAGAAGCCGAAGCCGCGCAAGCACGGACATCATCACGACTGACGCCTCCGGCTGATCTGGATCAAAGCGCCCGGGCACCGCGCGCGATAGCTTTTATTGCCGCAACGGCGATGCCGCCGATGTCACCGGTCGGAGCGGCCGATCACGGCCATCAATTCCGCAATCTTTTCCCGCTGGTCGGCCTTGTTGCCGCTGGTGATGGCGTGTTCCACGCAATGCGAGACGTGATCGCGCAACACTTCCTCCTCGACGCGCCGCAGCGCAGCCCGGACCGCGGAAATCTGGGTGACGATATCGATGCAGTAGCGGTCCTCGTCGACCATTTTCGACAAGCCGCGGACCTGGCCCTCGATCCGGCTCAGACGTTTCTGACAGGATGCCTTGATGTCTTTTCGCATGCAGCCTATATACCCCCGTAGGGTATATGTTTCAAGACCGGAGCCGTCGATGACAGAAGCCGAACACGCCGACCATGGTGGCAGCGCGGGGAAATCCGCCTGCTGCAGCGGCCAAGATCATTCAGGTCACGACCATCACGCCCCCGCTCCGGCCAAAGTGCTCGACCCCGTCTGCGGCATGACCGTCGATCCCTTAACCAGCAAGCATCGCTTCGCGTATCGCGGCGAGACCTTCCATTTCTGCTCGGCCGGCTGCCGCACCAGGTTCGCCGCCGATCCCAAAAGCTATCTCGAAAAGGAAAGCAAGCCGAAAGCCGGCGTGCCCGAAGGCGCGATCTATACCTGCCCGATGCATCCGCAGATCCGCCAGGTCGGGCCCGGAAGCTGCCCGATTTGCGGCATGGCGCTGGAGCCGGAGGTCGCCAGCCTCGATGACGCACCGAACGCGGAGCTCGCGGATATGACGCGCCGGCTCTGGATCGGCCTCGTGCTGGCATTGCCGGCGGTGGTGCTGGAGATGGGCGGCCATCTCGTCGGCGGCCACGGCCTGATCGATCCGACATTGTCGAACTGGATTCAGTTCGCATTTGCCACGCCCGTGGTGCTGTGGGCCGGCTGGCCGTTCTTCGTGCGCGGCTGGCAATCGCTGCTGACGCGAAATCTCAACATGTTCACGCTGATCGCGATCGGCACCGGCGTCGCCTATCTCTACAGCGTGGCCGGAACCGTCGCGCCCGGAATTTTTCCGGAAACGTTTCGCGGTCATGGCGACGCGGTGGCGGTCTATTTTGAATCCGCCGCGGTCATCACCGTGCTGGTGCTGCTCGGCCAGGTGCTGGAACTCCGCGCCCGCGACGCCACCTCGGGCGCCATCAAGGCGCTGCTGCAGCTCGCGCCGAAAACCGCCCGCCGCGTCGCTGACGACGGTACCGACCACGAGGTCGAGATCGACAGTCTCGTCGTCGGCGACCGCTTGCGGGTGCGGCCCGGCGAAAAGGTGCCGGTCGACGGCGTCATCCTCGAAGGCCGCTCCGCACTCGATGAGTCGCTGGTAACGGGCGAATCCATGCCGGTCACCAAGCAGGCCGGGGACAAGGTCATTGCCGGTACGCTGAACCAGTCCGGCGGCTTCGTGATGCGTGCCGACAAGGTCGGTCGCGATACGCTGCTGTCGCAGATCGTGCAGATGGTCGCCGATGCGCAGCGCTCCCGCGCGCCGATCCAGCGGCTCGCCGATCAGGTCGCCGGCTGGTTCGTGCCGACGGTGATCGCGGTGGCGCTGATCGCCTTTGCCGCATGGGCATACTTTGGACCCGAACCGCGGATGGCGTTCGGTCTGGTCGCGGCGGTCAGCGTGCTGATCATCGCCTGCCCCTGCGCGCTCGGGCTGGCGACGCCGATGTCGATCATGGTCGGCGTCAGCCGCGGCGCGCAGGCCGGCGTGCTGATCAAGAACGCCGAAGCGCTGGAGCGTATGGAAAAGATCGACACGCTGGTGGTCGACAAGACGGGAACGCTGACGGAAGGCAAACCAAAAGTCGTCGGCGTGGTCACGACCGACGCGTTCACTGTCGCCGATGTCGTCAGGCTGGCAGCCAGCGTGGAGCGCGCCAGCGAACATCCGCTGGCCGACGCGATCGTTCAGGCGGCGGAGGAACGCAATCTCGAACTGGGTAAAGTCGAAGAGTTCTCTTCGCCGACCGGCAAGGGTGCGACCGGCAAGGTCGACGGCAGAACCATTGTGCTCGGCAATGCGAATTACCTCACCTCGCTCGGCATCGACACCAGTTCGCTTCACGAGCAAAGCGAACTGCTGCGCCGCGACGGCGCCACCGTCATCAACGCTGCCGTTGACGGCGAACTGGCGGCGCTGTTCGCCATCGCCGATCCGGTCAAGGCGTCGACCCCGGAGGCGTTGAAGGCGCTGGCCGCCGAGGGCATCAAGGTGATCATGCTGACCGGCGACAACAAGACCACCGCTGACGCCGTGGCGCGCATCCTGGGAATCACCGACGTCGAAGCCGAGGTGCTGCCCGACCAGAAGAGCGCGGTGGTCGCAAAGTTGCAGAAGAGCGGCAAGATCGTCGCGATGGCTGGCGACGGCGTCAACGATGCGCCGGCATTGGCCGCGGCCGAAGTCGGCATCGCGATGGGCACCGGTACCGATGTGGCGATGGAGAGCGCCGGCATCACATTGCTCAGCGGCGACCTCGGCGGCATCGTGCGCGCGCGAAAACTGTCTCAGGCGACCATGCGCAATATCCGGCAGAACCTGTTCTTCGCGTTCATCTACAACGCGGCAGGGATCCCGATTGCCGCAGGCATTCTCTATCCCGCGTTCGGCTTGCTGCTGTCGCCGATCATCGCCGCCGCCGCGATGGCGTTGTCCTCGGTGAGCGTGGTCGGCAATGCGCTGCGGTTGCGGGTGACGCGACTGTAGATCCGGTTTGATGTGCGTCAAGGCCGCGGGCGTGCCCTTGAGCCACACTCTTTGGCGAACTCGTTCCAGCAGCAATGGAGACAAGCCATGAAGCGCTTGACGATGTCGACTGCCCTCGCAGTCGCGGCACTTGCAACTTCGGTGTCGGCGCAAACCCCGGCCGGGCACGATCATTCCCACGCCGCGGACAGTGAAAAATCGGCGACCGCACCGGCCAACCCGGCGCCGGGCCCGTCTGCAACCGCCGCGCCGCAAGGCGGCATGGGCAACATGCCCATGATGGGCATGATGAACGACATGAAGAACATGATGAGCAGCATGTCCATGATGCACAATATGGAGATGATGCAGCGGATGGGCATGATGGGCGGCGGTATCGGCGGCATGGCCACAATCGATCGTGTCGAAGGCCGCATCGCCTTCCTGCGCGCCGAACTCGGGATTACCGATGCCCAGGCCGACGCATGGAACGGCTTCGCCGATGCGTTGCGCGCAAATGCGAAGAAGCTAGCCGAGGTTCGTGCATCGATGACGCCGAAACCGGGCGACGCGCAACCGCCAGCACCTATGACGGCCCGTCTTGACCTTCAGGAGCAATGGCTGGCCGCGCGGCTTGACGGCGTCCGGACGATCAAATCCGCCTTCGCCAAACTGAACGAGGCCCTCTCTGACGATCAGAAAAAGATCGCTGGCGAACTCCTCGCGCCTCATATGGGGATGGCGATGATGCAGGCACAGGCGCAGCCCGGCCAGAAAGAGCCGGGACGAATGCCCAGCATGGGCATGGGCAAAAATAAGCCCTGACGCTGGTTGGTCAGGCGCGCTCTGAACTCAAGCCGCCTTCGCCGCCGCCCCGCGTGGCAGGCCGGCGCGGGCCATGCCGCCATACAGCGCCTCACCCGGCATTTCCGATTTCAGAATCGCGCGCACCGCAACCAGTTTTTCGATATCGATGCCGGTTTTGAAACCCTTGCTCTCGCACAGGAACGCAAGGTCCTCGAACACGACATTGCCGGTGGCGCCCGGGGCGAACGGGCAGCCGCCGAGGCCGCCCAGCGATCCGTCCAGCACGCGCGCGCCGGCATCGAGGGCTGCGGATGCATTCGCAATGCCCATGCCGCGGGTGTCATGCAGATGAATGCAGATCGGCTTGTTGCCTGCAATCTTCACCGCGCCTGCGGTCAATTCGCCGACCTGCCTGGGCCCGGCATAGCCGACGGTATCGGCGATCGCGACCATGTCGACGCCGGCCTCGAACAGTTTTTCGGTGATCCGAAGCACTTCCTTTGGATCGACTTTGCCGACGATCGAACAGCCCAGCGCCATCGAGATCGCGGCATTGACGATCGGCTTGTGTTCGCTGGCATCGCGCAACTCACAAAGCCGCTTGACGTTGGCGATCGCGGATTCGCGGGTGCGGTTGGCATTGGCCTGGCTGTGCTCTTCAGTCGCCGAGACCACGGTGGCCACTTCGGCGACGCCGGAGGCCAGCGCCTCGTTGACACCGCGTTCGTTCAAGGTCAGCGCGATGCCGTAAGCGCCGGGCAGCGAGCCTACGGTCTGGATGATCTCGCGCACATCGACGAATTGCGGAAAGGTTTTTGCGGGCAGGAACGAGCCGACCTCGAAGTGCCGGACGCCGGCGGCGTATTCCTCGCGGATCCAGCGCTGCTTGGCCGACGTCGTCGGAAACGTCTTCACCAGTTGCAGGCCGTCGCGCAGCCCCACTTCGCGCAGGATGATCTTGTTGTCGGGATAGACGTCTTGCAGGCGGGTCATGGCAGCCTCACGCAGCGTTGTCGGTGGAGGAAAGTTTTTCGAGTTCGGCGCGAACGGCTTCGGTATCGGCGCCCAGCACCGGCACCTTCAGCCCTTCGCCGATATTGCCGCCGTTCCATTCGATCGGCAATGCGGGAACGCGGAACGGCGCCCCGTCGGCGTTGAAATTCTGCACCAGCCCGCCCGGCCGCAGCACATGCGGATCCGTGAGCAGGTCCTCGGGACGGTTGATCGGCGAGAAACAGATATTGAGTTCATCGAGTTTTGCGGAAAGATCGTCGATCTTCCATTGCTTCACCACCTCGGCAACGCGCGGAATGATCCTGGCCCGCGCCAGAATCCGATCCGTGGTGTTGCGCAAGGTCGGATCGTCGGCAAATTCCTTGAGGCCGAACTCCTTGCAGAAACTCCACCAATGGCCCTCGGTGACGACGCCGATGAAAATGCGGTCGCCTTCGGCGGTGTCGAAAATATCGTAGATCGGCCAGGCATGCTCACGCTCCGGCATCGAGCGCGGCTTTTTGCCGGTCATTTCATATTCGACCATGTGCTGGGCCACGAGAAACAGGCAGTTCTCGAACAGGCCGATGCGGATGTCGGCACCATCCTTCTTGCCGCCGCGCTTCTGGTAGAGCGCGGCCAGGATCGAAATCGCGCCGAACATGCCGCCCATGATGTCGTTGGCGGAAGAACCCACGCGCTGCGGCTTGTCGCGCGTCCCGGTCATGGCGGCCAATCCCGACATCATCTGCACGACCTCGTCGAGCGCCGGGCGATGCTCATAGGGACCGGACAGAAAGCCTTTGTGCCCGGCCACGATCAGATGCGGATATTTGCGGCGCAACTCTTCCGGCCCGAGGCCTTGCTTGTCCAACTGGCCGTCGCGAAAGTTTTCCAGGAACACGTCGGCGCTGGCGAGCAGCCGGTGCATGGTCTCGCGGTCTTCGGGTTTGGCGAAATCGAGCACGACACTCCGTTTGCCGCGGTTGAACAGCGGGAAGAACGAAGTCCCCATGCCTCCGAGCGAGCGGGTCTTGTCGCCGGCAGGCGGCTCGACCTTGATGATCTCGGCGCCCAGTTGCGCCAGAACCATGCCGCAGGTCGGGCCCATCACCATATGGGTCATTTCAACGACCCTTACGCCCTCCAGCGGCAGTCCCGTCCCGGTCATTGCGCGTCTCTCCCGTGCTCGTCTGATGTTGTCCCCAGACTAGGCTTTCGGCGGCTTGCGGGAAAACATAATCTGCCGAACGGTGCCTTCACTGATGCATAACGCAAATGCGTGGAGGTCGGTGGCCAACGCTGCTAGGCTTCGCCAGGAGCGGCCGGAAAACAGACCTCGCAGCAAGCGGGTCGCCGGGATCCAAGGGGAGGATGCAATGAGCGCGATCGAAATCGGCGTGGGAACCGATGCTGGCACCAGCGCTGATGGCCCGGATGCGATCTCGCGGCGGCTCGAAGCCCTGCCCGCTTCGTCCTATGTGTGGCGGCTGGTGATCCTGCTGTCACTCGGCGGCTGCTTTGAAATCTACGACCTGTTCTTCACCGGCTATATCGCGCCGGGCCTGATCCGCAGCAAACTGCTGACCACCACCACCGAGGCCTTTTTCGGCTTCTCGGGGATCGGCGCCTTTGTCGCCGCGACCTTTGCCGGACTGTTCGTCGGCACGTTCTTCCTGGGCTTTCTCGCCGACCGGTTCGGGCGGCGCGCGGTGTTCACCTTCGCGCTGCTGTTCTATTCTGCAGCGTCGGTGATCATGGCATTCCAGACCACACCTGACGGACTGCTGCTGTGGCGCTTCATCGCCGGCATCGGCATCGGCGTCGAGATCATCACCATCGACGCCTACATCACCGAACTGGTGCCGAGCTGGATGCGCGGTCGTGCTTTCGCGGTCAACCAGTCCGTCATGTTCATCGCAGTGCCGATCGTGGCTTTCCTGTCCTGGTGGCTGGTGCCGCTTGTGCCTTACGGCGTCGACGGCTGGCGCTGGGTGGTGCTGATCGGCGCCGCCGGCAGCATGGTGATCTGGGTGCTGCGGCTCATGGTGCCGGAAAGCCCGCTCTGGCTGGCCCGCCACGGCCGAACCGAGGAGGCCATGAAAATTCTGGCGCGGCTGGAAGCTGCCGCCGGCCCCGCCGCCGCACGTCCGCAAATGACAGCGAGCACGGCGCCGACGCGAACGCCGGCACAAGCCGGGTTCAGCGACCTGTTCAAGCCACCGTATCTGCCCCTTGTCGTGATGTTCATGGTGTTCAACTTCTGCCAGGCCTTCGGCTTCTACGGCTTTGCCAACTGGGTGCCGACGCTGCTGGTCGAAAAGGGCATCACCGTTACCAAGAGCCTGGAATACTCCTTCATCGTCGCATTCGCCTATCCGATCGCGCCGCTGCTGGCGTCGACCTTTGCCGACCGGGTCGAGCGCAAATGGATCATCTGCGGCGCCTGTGTCGCGATCATCCTGTTCGGCGCGGCATTCTCGCAATTGACGGCGCCGGCGCTGCTGATCCTGAGCGGCGTGCTGCTCACGGCCGCGAACATGACGATGTCCTACGCCTATCACGCCTACCAGACCGAGGTGTTCCCGACCGCGATCCGCGCCCGCGCCTCGGGCCTCGTCTATTCGATGAGCCGGGTCAGCGCGATGTTCTCCGGCTTCATCGTCGCCTACATGCTGAAAGTGGGGGGCGTCGGCGGTGTGTTCGGCCTGATCACCTCGGCAATGATCCTGGTCATCATCGTGATCGCGACATTCGGCCCCCACGTGCGTGGCAAGCCGCTCGACACCTGAGACGCTTCAAACGCCTCTTGCCGAAGCCCTCGCGCATCTCTACCTCTCGCGAGGGTTTTCACGAGAGGTTGAACTGCCATGCTGGACGCCGCCGTCAAGGCGCTTACGCAAATCCTGTCGCCGCCGATGCGTTCCATCCTGTGGCGCTCGATCGGGCTGGCGCTGGTACTGATCACGGTGCTGGCGATCGGGTTGCAGCGGCTATTGAGCTGGTTCGCCGAATATGGCGAAGGCTGGGCCGAAGGGCTGCTCGGCCCGGGCTTTCACACCCCGCTCAACGTGCTGGCCTGGATCGTCTCGATCGCGGCCGGCCTCGGCGTCGTGCTCGGCGGCATCTTCCTGATGCCGGCGATCACCTCGCTGGTCGCCAGTGTGTTCGTCGACGACGTCGCCGAACATGTCGAACGTGAGCATTACCCGGCCGAGCGGCCGGGCAACGCGCTGCCGCTCGGCGTCGCGATCCCCGAGGGCATCAAGACCGCGCTGCTGACAATTTTGGTCTACCTGATCGCGCTGCCGTTCGTGCTGTTCGCGGGCGCGGGCTTTCTGATATTCTTCCTCGCCACCGCCTGGCTGTTGGGCCGTGAATATTTCGAACTCGCGGCGATGCGGTTCCGCTCGCCGGCGGAAGCCAAGGCGATGCGCAAGGACAATGCGGCCACCGTGTTCACCGCCGGGCTGATCATCGCAGCCTTTGTCTCGATCCCGATCGTCAACCTGGCGACGCCGTTGTTCGGCATGGCCCTGATGGTTCACATGCACAAGCGGCTGTCCGGCTCAAGGCCGGAATTGATCGAGCCGGGACGGCGCACCGGCGTGCCCATCATCTAGGCGAGTACTCATAAAATCGGCTGAGAAGATACCTAGGGGCTGCAATAGCCGATGTCCGCTGTTCGGGGGCAAGCGGACCTCGACGGCCGGGAGCGGCCTTGTCTGCTATTGACCCAAGCTGTGTAAAAACGCGGCTCCGATTCCGAAGCCGCTCTCGGCCAACAACGACTGACGCCACGCGGCGATTTCAAAGTATTGTTGCTGTTCTGCTTCTCGCGTCAACCTCCTTGCTTCTCCGCGCAACGTGTGGCGGCCGTCGGTGCCACCCTTGAGTCCACGGTCGGCACCTCACGCCCGCATGGCCGCCAGCAATGGCTTGACGCCGACGATGTTCAGCACACACGTGAGATTGTAGCTCAGTACGTTCAGCGCCATTTCGGTCGCGGCATTGGGCAACCGCTTCATCGGAAAGTGCGTTGCACCCATCCGCATCTTCAGCGTGGCGAACGGATGCTCGACGGTTTCGCAGCGCACACGCATTGCTTGCGGATTCTGATCGAGCCGCGTCTGCGCGGCTTGCCAGATTGATCATAGCCAGATCGCGCGCGCTGCCTTTGGAGTTTTGTCCGGATTGACCAGACGTGCTTGGGGCGTAGCGGTGGCTTTGCCCCGGTCAGCTTTCCCTTGTTCCAGGGCACTCGTTTCTGGGGCGTGGGGTTGGCGATCAATTGGTCCTGCATGGTCATCCTCCTCGGTTAAAGAAGGCAAGAAGCATGAGCCGCCTGGCAGGGTAAGGCATTCAAATCAGGTCCGCTTTCGGGCCATTACGGACTCGGCGGCTGGTCCGGCGAAGAGTAGCGTGTAGCGATTGACCCCGAACGGACGTTGTGTCGTCGCATGGCTTGCTACAGGTGAGCCTTCCGGTCGTATCCGTTGATCTATGTCAACGTCATCTATCCTTGCTGCTCACGTTATGATCAGCCGCACCTGAGGCGGCTACGGCCACCTTTCAGTTCGCAATCGCGACGAGGAGTAGCACCATGCAGAAGAACCGTCCTTCGATTAATTCAATGACATTCGCGGGCTTAATGATCAGCGTCTCGTTGGGACTGGCAGGCGTTACTGTCACCAGTGCCCCAGCATCTGCGGTGGTGTATTGCACGTACGTTGGATATCCGGCCAGTTGCGTCGCGAGGGCGGGCGTCGTGCTCAGGCCGCGCCCGGTCGCGCGCGCTGCCGTCCGCCATAACGCCGGTGGCAATTTGAATGGGGGTGTCAATCGCGTTGGAGTACGGCGGTAAAGGCTGTTTGTGGGTCACGACGTTGGCGTCCCGGCTGCCGCCAGAGGCTCGTGACCCGCTGTATTCTTGTTGTCACCAATTGAAGTCCGGGCATGCAGCACAAAACGGACCTGCGGATAGCCCAGAACGATGTCCGTTACTTGGGGGGTAAACGGAAGTGACCCGGGCCGACGGCGACTTCCGAGTCTGACCCAAAACCGACCTAGCCGATGATCTGCTTTTGCCGCGATTACTGACTTTGATTGAGCACCTTACGGAGTGTCGCTCCCTCTGTTAACCCTTATAGGGCCCCGCTTTTCGGGAGCCGTTCGCGCCCGCTGCCTCGGCCAGCGGCGTGCGGTGGATCACATAGAAGACGACGCGCTCGCGATCAGATGTTATGTTCGTGCGATCATTGGAGTCGACAATGTTTCGGTTGGGGATTGCGGCTGCAGCATTCAGCCGAGCACCGCGGCGTTCCTCTCGATCTAAGGGAGTTCCAGGCGGCTTACCGTCCGAAACGTGAATCGGGCGGTAGCTGGTTGCGACCGCCCGATGCAATTTTGTCGTGATTAAACCGTGACCAGCTGTACTGGATCAATATTTGGCGACGACGACACCTGGTGCAAAACGGTAGTTTAGACCTACGGTCGTAATGAAACCCTTCTCGGTGGCATCGATCGAAACCGGTCCACCGATGGCCGTTGCCGGCAGCAGGAACTGCTTGGTCCCCATGTCGAAGTAGTTGATTTCCGAGCGGACCGTCCAATTCTTGGTCAGTGCGAATTCGGAGCCGAGGCCGATTGTCCAGCCGACGCGGCTTTCGTTGGCCTGCGAGTAGCAGTTCGCGAGACCGATCAGGTTGCCCGGACCGCTGGTGCAGCTCAAGCCGACCTTGCTGTCGCCGAACGCGACACCGGCCCGCGCGTACCAGAGCGACCGATCCCAGAACGCGTAGCCAGCGCGGGCTGTCGCGGTGCCGAGCCAGTTGACGCCGGTTTCGCAGACGACGATCGAGTCCGCTGGCGCCGGGCAGGGACGCGCACCATGCGCATTGGTGGCGTTGATGTTTCCTTCCACGCCAAACACCCACTTGCCGAATTGCTTGTCGTAGCCGGCCTGGATGCCGCCGAGGCCACCCGCAAAGCGCGGATTGGTCCCGCCAATAACGGCCGGGACAAAAGTCCAGTCAGTGCGGCCGTTCAGGACACCGCCGCTGGCGCCGACGTAGAAGCCGGTCCAGTCATACGCGGACTCGAGTAGGGGTGCCTTCAAAGCAGGTGCCTTGGCATAACGGGGGCCAGTCGCAGCGAGCAGCTCAGGCGTAAACTGGTAGCGGAGGCCGCCATTGAGGCTATAGCCATGGATATTGTCGCCGTCGCGATAATCAGCGCGCACGTACCCGAGCCAGCCGGTGTTGACGACCTGCGCAGCCACGCCGACGCCAATTTGTCCGTAGGTCCCAATGTTCGTCGAACTGACGTTGCCGGTGAATCGCGGGATACCGACGAAGCCGGGCGCCAGCACCGCCACGGTGTTGGCAAAGGGATTACTGTCGAATGTCGAGGTCACCGAGCCCGCGAACTCATGATAAAGGCTAGCGATCGCGAACGGCTGCCAGATGATGTTGCCGGAGTTGATTGAAGTACCGCCTCGCAGGCTGATGCGACCAAGTGTGCTGTTAATATCGCTGATGCGCAGCGTGCCAGGGAAGGTCACGCCGGGGCCCGGCACTACCACGGCGCCGGTGGTGTTGAACGGATCGACCTTGACGCGCGAAACGACAATGCCGGCAGAGGGTTCGAGAAACCAGTTGTTCTGGAGCGCGAAGTTGTAACCGATGTTGCCGGTGAAGGCCAAACCACGGGCATCGAGCTTCTGGTCGAACGCGCCGCTGACCAGGGGATCGTTGACAGAGTTCTGGTAGTAGTCGGTACGGATCTGGCCGTCGACAAAAAAGCTTCCCTTGGTCGCCACGGCGTAAAGACCGACAAACGGCACCTGAAGCTTGTCCGTCAGCGTACCGCCGAGCGGATTGAGCGGACCCGCCGACGAGGTATCGGTGGTCTTGGCACTGAGATAGCCGACCGTCGTGCCGACATGCAGGTTCCAGCCGCCGCCATAGTTGAGCGTGGCGATGTCGGTTCCGGCCTGAACGCCGGCGAATTTGACATTGGTCTGGTTGTTACAGGTGATGCTGCCACCCACCGGCGCGCCGCCGAGAACCACATTGGTCGTCGTGCTGGTGCTCTTGGTCGTGATGTCGCCGCCGATCGCACGGGTCCAGACGCCGCCACCCTCCTGGTTCGGACGCGGGTTCGGCGGCGAGCTGACGAATGCCGACGACTGGGTGAGAAATGCCGTATTGGCGGCGTTGATCGAGGAAACCAGGGCGTTTACAGCGCCACCGCCTGCAAATGGCAGGAAGGGGCTGACACCCCCAACCCCCAGCGCTCCGGTGCCGCTACAATCGGCAAAAGCCGCCGTCGAAATCGACAGGGTCAGCGCGACCGCGGCGCCTGCCAGAATCCCGCGGGCCCGCTTTCGGATTGCCAGCGGTCCTTCGAACTGAAAAATCATACCCATCCCCCAAAAAAAGCCGACGCCAGAAATGTTTGGAAAAAATTAGATGAACGCGGGGCGACTCGGAAGCGTTCTACGCGGTGTAGGCGGTTGACGGTCCGTGAATTTCCGGCGCTGTAGTACATGGGCAACAAGAACGGGGGTCTGTATGTGCAAAAAGGTATCAGAATAGATCTCTGCGAATGGCCCATGCGTCCACCCACGCCGGGCCAAGCTGGCAAAGCTTCGGAACCCGGCGATCCGGGCGGAGGATTCGCGTGATCATGGTCACGCTGACGGCGATGGTCTAGTCGTAGACTGACGGCAGGTGCGACACTCTGTCATCAAATCGCTGGTCTCAGTTGCCGGTGTGCCAACCACGGTGCGGATTGATTGGGGGGCACCAAAACGATACTTCTTTGGAGCGTCGGCAGATTTCGGGTGGCCGCCGTGACAGCCGGGTCAGGCCCGATGGGACTTTGCGCGAAGGACCATTAGTCCGTCGCCGGATACAAGATGATCAAGCGTCTCGTCCAACTCGCGGCGGCCACAGGAGCGGCTATCCTTGCGATGGCTGTCGCTTCCAATGCTGCCTGGGCCGAGAAGCGTGTGGCACTGATCGTCGGCAATTCCAGCTACCAGACCGTTCCGCAATTGCCCAACCCGTCGCGGGACGCGACGTCTGTCGCAAAGATGTTCCGGGATGCCGGCTTCGACTCCGTCGATGTCCAGCTCAATGTCGGGAACCTTGAATTCAAGCGCGCCATCCGCAAATTCGAAACGACGGCCGACCAAGCGGATATAGCCGTCGTCTATTATGCTGGCCACGGTCTCGAGATTGGGGGAACGAACTACCTCATTCCGACGGATGCGCGTCTCGCCAGCGACCGTGACGCCGACGATGAAGCGATCTTGCTGGAGCGCCTGGTCTCGTCGGCTGACGGCGCGAAACGCTTGCGCCTCGTCATCCTGGATGCCTGCCGGGACAATCCCTTCACCACTTCGATGCGCCGGGAGCGCAAGGTTGCCAATCGTGGAGTGGCGGCCGGTCTTGGCAAAGTCGAGCCGACCAGCACGGACACCCTGATCGCCTATGCGGCGAAAGCCGGTTCGACGGCCGACGATGGCGACGGCCAGCACAGCCCTTTCACCACGGCGATCCTGAAGAACCTCACGGTCCCCGGCCTCGATGTCCGGCTCGCGTTTGGGCGGGTGCGAGACGAGGTGCTGAAGATCACGAGCCGCCGCCAGGAGCCATTTGTTTACGGATCGCTCGGGGGAGGCAATATCGCGCTGGTGCCGGCGCCGGCCGTGTCGCAGGACGTGCCGGTCAGCGATATCAAGGCCGATTACGATCTGGTGCAGAAGATCGGCTCGAAGCGGGCCTGGGAGGTTTTCCTCGGAACTCATCCGACCGGCTTTTACGCCGATCTCGCCCGCGCCCAGATCGAGACGCTCAACAATCAGCCGGATCAGGCCAAGGTCAACCTCGCAGCCCTTCCGCAGCCGCCGGTGCCAAGCCGCGAGATGCCGACAAAGGAATCGCTGGAATGGGACCGCGTGAAGGACGCGACCGACCCGGTTTTGCTGCAGCGATTCATCAAGCGCTACCCGGATTCGCCGCTGGCGATCAGCGCCCAGCAGCGCGTCGAGGTTTTGAAAAAGGCGGCGCAAGAGCGCGAGGAGCATGCGCGCGCGGAGCGTGAAGCCGTGCGCAAAGCGGCCGAGGAAGCGCAGCGCCTGGTCGATCAGCGCAAGGCCGAACTGGCGGCCGCGAAGAAGCGCGAGGATGACGAGCGGCGGGCTCGCGAAGCAGAGGCCGCGGAAAAGGCAAGAGCGGCAGCGGCCGAAATGGCGGCGGCGAAAAAACGCGGTGAAGAAGAACGCCGCGCCAAGGCTCTCGAAGCCGAGCAGAAATCCAAAGCTGCCGAAGCAGAACGCAAGGCCGCGGAAGCGCAACTGAAGGCCGAACAGGCCGCCCGCGACAAGTCGACAGCGGAGGCGGCGGCTTTGAAGGCCGCGAGCGAAAAACAGGCCAGAGAAGCCGAAGAAGCGCGCAAGAAGGCCGAATTCGCATCGGCGAAAGAGGCGGCCTGCAAAAGCGAGCAAGCCAGGATCGATGAGTTGACGGCCAAGGGCAGCGAAGGCTCGGGGATCGACGATCTGAAGGCGTTCGCAAGGACTGTCACCTGCGACCGCCTTGGCGGGCTCGTGTCGGCGACGCTCGATAAGTTCAGGACCGAAGCCGCCAAGCGGGCGGCGGCAATACCGAACTCACCCGAACTGGTTCGCTCGGCACAGACCGAACTGATCCGCCTTGGATGTCTGACCGGCAAGAGCGACGGCGCCCTGAACGCTCAGACCAATGCCGCGCTGGGTCGCTACATGTCGATCGTCGGCCAGCCGGCGGAGAAGGTCAGCGTGAGCGAGGCGCTGGTTGCCGAATTGAACAAGCATGCGACCCGTGTTTGCCCGATCGAGTGCAAGACCGGTGAAACCTTGAAGGGCGAGACCTGCGTTCCCGACGAAAAGCCGCAGGCGGCGCCGGCCACCGCGTCACGCAAAGACAGCGATGAGGACGACACCGCGGCGCGCCGCAAGCGCCAGCCCGAGCGCGAAAAGGCGCGTGCACGGCCCGCGCCGGAACCCGCTCCCCGCGCTCGCCAGCAGGCGGTGGCGCGGCCGAGCATCGTGAGCGGCGGTGGTGGCCACAGCGTAATGACCGGTGTAGGCTTTTAGCTCACAAATGGCTTTCGGCTGAACCGAGACAAGTGCAACGCGCAAGAATTCGCGAGGCCTTCAATGATGCGGCGATCCTTGCTTTCATGTTCCGTTTTCTCGCATGTGATTGCAATGGCCCTCCTCACCCTGATGATGGGGATGGGGCCCCCCGCCATGGCCACCGATGCCGAAGGGGAGCTTCTTACAGTTGCGCCAGTCGCGCCGAAATTACGAGCGAAAGTTAAGAGGCATTCGGTGCGTGCTCTTCGAATCGCGCACCGTCGTCCCGTGCAGACAAGCTGCTGCGATGCCTGGTCCGGTGGGCAATTCGTTTTAATTCTGGGGATCGGCTATTGATTTCCGAGCCTGCCGCCCGTCGATAATCGGCACCGGATTGATTGCTTAGCGCACTACCCGCGTCCGTCTGTCCAGTTGCCATAGATATGCGGGTTCGGGTCAGGAAGAAGTCTGCAATTAGGACGTAGTCCCGGGAATTGAGAAATTTGCTGCGGTGCATGAGTCTGTTGCTGTTGAGGGTTTCGGATGCCGGCCGACCGTAGCGGTGCGGCTTGTACCGAGGCCGGCGTCCGAAAGCCGCCAAGGAAAGAACCCGCGGGAAATTGTAGGCGGTGGCGCCGCGAGCGCCGGGCTATGGGAGTTTGCGCA
>JBBRSX010000074.1:0-28690 GCA_038244925.1 Hyphomicrobiales bacterium
GGCCAACGATCTCGCCGCCCGGCTTGCCGGCGGCGCGGACAAAGTTGTCAATTCGCTCGCGGTCCGCGGCCGCGATCAGGTGATGCTGAAGGTCACCGTCGCCGAAGTCGCGCGCAACATCGTCAAGCAGATGGGCATCGATCTCTCGGCCAACATGACCTACGGAACGGCGGTGGTGAATTTCAACAATGCCAATCCGTTCAACGCCTATGGCCGCCCGCTGGTCTCCACCAATTCCACCTCCGCATCGTTCGGAGCCACCCCGTCGGTGACCGCCACGCTGCGCGCCATGGAATCCGCCGGCGTGGTGCGGACGCTGGCCGAGCCGAACCTGACCGCTATTTCCGGCGAATCCGCCACCTTCGTCGCCGGCGGCGAGTTTCCGATTCCCGCAGGCTACTCCTGCGACCCGACCACCCATGTCTGTACCACCCAGATATCGTTCAAGAAATTCGGCATTTCGCTGAACTTCACGCCGGTGGTGCTGACCGAAGGCCGCATCAGCCTGCGCGTCATGACCGAAGTGTCCGAAATTTCGAACGACAATTCGATCACGCTGTCGCAGTCGGTGACGGCGACGACGGTCAACTCGCTGACGATTCCCTCGATCAAGACCCGCCGCGCCGAGACCACGCTGGAAATTCCCTCCGGCGGTGCGATGGCGATGGCCGGCCTGATCCAGGAACAGACCAAGCAGGCGGTCAGCGGCTTCCCGGGTCTGGCGCAGTTGCCGGTGCTCGGTTCGCTGTTCCGCAGCCGCGACTACGTCAACAGCCAGACCGAACTGATGGTTCTGGTGACGCCCTATGTGGTGCGCGCGGTCGCACAGAAAGAGCTTTCGCGCCCGGATGACGGTTTTGCCAGCGCGTCGGACCCTCAGTCCGACCTGCTCGGCAGCATCAACCGCATCTACGGCGTTCCGGGCCGCAACGAGCCGGCACGGAATTATCGCGGCACCTACGGCTTTATTACGGACTGAGGCGGGACGATGACACGACAAATGACATCCAGAACACCCGCCGAACGCAGGCGCGGGCTGCTCCTCGCGGGGGCGCTGATCGGTCTTTCCGTGGCGCTCGGCGGCTGCCAGCACACCGCCGAAGAGGTGACGACGGCGAGCGTGCCCGACGACTATCGCCAGCGTCATCCGATCGCGATCCAGGAAGCCGACCGCTCGATCATCGTGTTCGTCGGCCGTGGCCGCGGCGGCATTTCCGCTCCCCAGCGCGCCGACGTAATGGGGCTGGCCCAGCTCTGGCTTCAGGAAGGCACCGGCGCCATCAGCATCGACATGCCGGTGGACACCCCGAACGCACGCGCGGCCCAGGATTCGCTGCGCGAAATCCAGGCGACCTTCGCCGCCGCCGGCGTGCCGCCGCGCGCGATCAACGTCCGCCAGTATCACCCCGAAGACCCCAGGCACATGGCGGCGATCCGGCTGAACTATCCGAAGATCTCGGCGGTGGCCGGCCCGTGCGGCCTCTGGCCCGAGGATCTCGGACCGTCGATCCACAACAAGGGCTATTACGACAACAAGCCCTATTACAATTTCGGCTGCTCCAACCAGCGCAATCTGGCCGCGATGGTCGACAATCCGTCCGACCTGGTCCAGCCGCGTCCGGAAACGCCGGCCTATTGGCCGCGCCGTAACGCCGCCTTCGAGAAGTACAAACGAGGCACTTCCACCGCGACCACCTATTCCGAGGCCGATAAGGCCAAACTCAGCGACGTCGGCAAATGATCAGTTACGCGCGCCAGAACCCAGAACAGCAGCCGGACGCGACTGCGCCGCCGGTGGAAGATCATATCGCGCCGGCGCCGCGGGTGTCGGTGCAGGCCTTCTGCGAAACGGTTGAAACCGCTGCTGCCGTGCAGTCGGCGGGCGAAGACCGCCGCCTCGGCAAGGCCCATCTCAAGATCCAGATGGGCGGCATGGCCGCCGCCATCGAGGCCTACCGTTCCGCCCCGACCCCGAACGTGATCATCCTCGAGACCGAAGGCCGCAACGACATCCTGCTCGGACTCGACCAGCTCGCCACCGTGTGCGACGCCGGAACCCGCGTGATCGTGATCGGCAAGATCAACGACGTCACGCTCTATCGCGAACTGGTGCGCCGAGGCGTCAGCGACTACGTGATCGCCCCGGTCACCGCCATCGACGTCGTCCGCTCGGTCTGCAACCTGTTCTCGGCGCCGGAAGCCAAGGCGGTCGGCCGCGTCATCGCCGTCGTCGGCGCCAAGGGTGGCGTCGGTTCCTCCACCATCGCCCATAACGTTGCCTGGGCGATCGCGCGCGATCTGGCACTGGATTCGGTGGTCGCCGATCTCGATCTCGCCTTCGGCACCGCAGGGCTCGACTACAACCAGGATCCGGCGCAGGGCATCGCGGACGCGGTGTTCTCGCCGGACCGGGTCGATACCGCATTCATCGACCGCCTGCTGTCGAAATGCACCGACCATCTCAGCCTGCTGGCGGCGCCGGCGACGCTCGACCGGGTCTACGATTTCGGCGCCGACGCCTTCGATTCCATCTTCGACACGCTGCGCACCACGATGCCCTGCATCGTGCTCGACATTCCACATCAGTGGTCGGGGTGGACCAAGCGCGCGCTGATCGCGGCCGACGACATCCTGATCGTCGCGGCGCCCGATCTCGCCAACCTGCGCAACACCAAGAACATCGTCGACCTGCTGAAGGCACAGCGGCCGAACGACCGCGCCCCGCTCTATTGCCTCAACCAGGTCGGGATTCCGAAGCGCCCCGAGATTCCCGCCAGCGAGTTCGCCAAGGCGATCGAGAGCCAGCCGATCGCGACCATCCCGTTCGAGCCGCAGATATTCGGCTCGGCCGCCAATAACGGCCAGATGATCGCGGAAATCTCCGCCAATCATCGCACCACCGAGATGTTCCTGCAGATAGCGCAGCGGCTGACAGGCCGCGGCGAGACCAAGAAGCCCAAGGGTTCGTTCCTGTCGCCCTTGATTGACAAGTTGCGGGCCAAGTAAGCCGCCCGCATGGAGTACCAAAGTGTTCGGTAAGCGTAGCGGAAACGATAGCGATACGCGGGCGCCGAAGCCCGCCATTCAGGCGCCGGAACCGGTTTCCAGCGCCGCGGCCGCTCCGCGCGAAGTCGCCGCGCCGACCGTTTCTTCACCGCCGATTGCGCCCGCGAAGGCGCCGCCCGCTCCCACCGCCGAAGCGCGGCGGTCCGACAACTATTACCAGGTCAAGGCGACGATTTTCGGCGCCCTGATCGAGGCGATCGACCTTGCCCAGCTCGCCAAGCTCGACGGCGAGTCGGCGCGCGAGGAAATCCGCGACATCGTCAACGAGATCATCGCGATCAAGAACATCGTGATGTCGATTGCCGAGCAGGAAGAACTGCTCGACGACATCTGCAACGACGTGCTCGGCTACGGCCCGCTGGAGCCGCTGCTGTCGCGCGACGACATCGCCGACATCATGGTCAACGGCGCCGGCACGGTGTTCATCGAAGTCAACGGCAAGATTCAAAAGACCGGCATCCGGTTTCGCGACAACCAGCAGCTGCTGAACATCTGCCAGCGCATCGTCAGCCAGGTCGGCCGGCGCGTCGACGAATCCTCGCCGATCTGCGACGCCCGCCTCGCCGACGGCTCCCGCGTCAACGCCATCGTCCCGCCGCTGGCGATCGACGGCCCCGCGCTCACGATTCGTAAGTTCAAAAAGGACAAGCTGACGCTCGACCAGCTTGTCAAGTTCGGCGCGATCTCGCCGGAAGGCGCGGAAATCCTCCAGATCATCGGCCGCGTCCGCTGCAACGTGCTGATCTCCGGCGGTACCGGTTCCGGCAAGACCACGCTGCTGAACTGCCTGACCCAGTTCATCGAACATGACGAACGCGTCATCACCTGCGAAGACGCCGCCGAACTTCAATTGCAGCAGCCGCATGTGGTGCGGCTAGAAACCCGGCCACCCAACATCGAGGGTGAAGGCCAGGTCACGATGCGCGAACTGGTCCGCAACTGCCTGCGTATGCGCCCTGAACGTATCATCGTCGGCGAAGTCCGCGGACCTGAAGCCTTCGACCTGCTGCAGGCCATGAACACCGGCCATGACGGATCGATGGGAACGCTGCACGCCAACAATCCCCGCGAGGCAATGTCGCGTTGCGAATCGATGATCACGATGGGCGGCTTCTCGCTGCCCTCGCGCACCATTCGCGAGATGATCTGCGCCTCGATCGACGTCATCGTGCAGGCCGCGCGCCTGCGCGACGGTTCCCGCCGCATCACCCACATCACCGAGGTGATGGGCATGGAAGGCGACACCATCATCACCCAGGACCTGTTCGTATACGAACTGATCGGCGAAGACGCCAACGGCAAGATCATCGGACGGCATCGCTCGACCGGTATCGGACGTCCGCGGTTCTGGGAACGCGCGCGGTATTATGGCGAGGAGAAGCGGCTCGCAGCCGCGCTCGACGCCGCCGAAGTCGCTGAAACCAAGTAAGGGAGCGGGCCATGAACATGCAGGTGCTCGCACTGGCCTTTCTCGCCTTCACCGCCATCGGCGGGCTGGCCTGGGTCTTCATCTACCCGTCGCTGTCCGGCGAGAAGAAGGCCGAATCGCGCCGTGCCTCGATCGCGCGGCCGGAACCCGCCGCGCGTCAGGCCGTCGACAAGACCCAGCGCTCGCGCCGCGAGCAGGTCGAGGGCTCGCTGAAGGAACTCGAGGCGCGCCGCCAGAAGGAAAAACGCGTCCCGTTGAGCACCCGGCTCGCCCAGGCCGGCCTTTCCTGGACGCCACAGAAATTCTGGATCGTGTCCGGCGTTTGCGCGGCGGTGTTTTTCGTCGTCGCGTTCACGGTCGGCGGCGGACTGCTGGGCGGCGTGGGCATGGCCTTTGCCGCGGGCTTCGGTCTGCCGCGCTGGATGCTGGGCTATCTCAAGACGCGCCGGGAGAAGGCTTTTCTGAAAGCGCTGCCCGACGCCGTCGACGTCATCGTGCGCGGCATCAAGGCCGGCCTGCCGCTGTTCGAATCGATCAAGGTGGTCGCCGCCGACGCGCCGGAACCGCTGAAGAGCGAGTTCCTCGCCATCATCGAAACCCAGACCATCGGCATGCCGCTCGGCGAGGCCTGCGCGCGGCTGTTCGACCGGATGCCGCTGCCGGAGGCGAACTTCTTCGGCATCGTGATCGCGATCCAGCAGAAGTCGGGCGGCAACCTGTCGGAAGCGCTCGGCAACCTCTCCAAGGTGCTGCGCGACCGCAAGAAGATGGCTGAGAAGATCCAGGCGATGTCGATGGAAGCCAAGGCCTCGGCCGGCATCATCGGCTCGCTGCCGCCGATCGTGATGCTGCTGGTCTGGATGTCGACCCCCGAATACATCGGGCTGCTTTGGACTACGCCGATGGGCCAGTTCATGCTGGTGGGCTGCGTCGCCTGGATGACATGCGGCGTCCTCGTAATGAAGAAAATGATCAACTTCGACTTCTGACGGTGCAGTTATGATTCAGTTACTGATCGACAAGCTTCATGACGCCCGGTTCATGACCATGCTGCTCGCCGCCATTGCCGCGAGCGCGACCGCCTACACGCTGATCATGCCGCTGTTTGCCGGCGAAGGCCTCGCCAAGCGCATGAAAGCGGTCGCCAGCGAGCGCGAGCGGCTGCGACAACGCGAGCGTGAGCGGCTCAACAAATCGGAAAAGGTGTCGCTGCGCCAGAGCCCGAAGCAGCTCGTTTCCAAAGTGGTGGAAGACTTCAACCTCGGCAAATGGCTGGCGCAGGAAGCCGCCCGCGACAAGCTGATCATGGCCGGCTATCGCGGCCATGCCCCCTACGTCACGTTCCTGTTCGCCCGCGCGGTAACGCCGATCGTGTTCTTCATCGGCACGGTGCTCTACGTTTTCGTGATCACGCACATGCAAAAATCGATGCCGGTCAAGATCGGGATCTGCGTCGCCGCCGCCTATGCCGGACTGCAGGTGCCGATGCTGTTCCTGAAGAACGCCATCAGCAAGCGCCAGCTCTCGGTCAAGCGCGCCTTCCCCGACGCGCTCGACCTGCTGCTGATCTGCATCGAATCCGGCATGTCGGTCGAGGTCGCCTTCCGAAAGGTCGCCACCGAGATCGTGACGCAATCGGTGGCGCTGTCGGAAGAGTTCGCGCTGACCACCGCCGAACTGTCCTATCTGCAGGACCGCAAGGTGGCGTATGAAAACCTCGCCAAGCGCACCGGCCTCGAAGGCGTGAAGTCGGTCTGCCTGTCGCTGATGCAATCGGAACGCTACGGCACCCCGCTCGGCCAGAGCCTGCGCGTGATGGCGCAGGAAAACCGCGATATGCGCATGAACGAGGCCGAGAAGAAGGCCGCCGCATTGCCGCCGAAACTGACCGTGCCGATGATCCTGTTCTTCCTGCCCTGCCTGTTCATCGTCATTCTCGGGCCGACCTACATCAAGATCGCGGCGATGCATTAAGGGGCCGGCGCAAGCCAGGCTTGTCATCGCCGCGGCTTGCCGCCTTCGCGGGCAAGCCGCGGCGAGGCCGCCGGGGCGTAGCCGGGACCGGGCGATCCAGTAAGCAGCGGCGCCTGCGATAGATTGCGAACAGCTCTGAAATACTGGATCACCCGCTGGAGCCTGTCATCGGGCGACGCGGAGCGCCGACCCGTTGGCGGGTGATGACGACTGTGTGGTGATGGCAGTGGAGCGGTGACGGCTGCGGCGCTCAGTCCTGCCGGTCGAGCGCGACCACGGGCGGCTTGCGTCCGCCGCCGCGCGGGTCCTTCTGGCTCAGCATCTCGCGGAGGTAGGCGACGTTCGCTGTCGCCTCATCGGCCGGCAGATCGCCCTTGGCGATGGTCTCGGCTTCGGCGAAGCGGCCCTGCAGGCCGACCACCAGCGCGAGGTTCTGGCGCACCCGGCCATCGGCGCGTGGGTTGCCATAGGCGCGCCGCAGCGTTTCCTCAGCTTGCGGCAATTCCCGCGTCAGCATGTAGGACAGACCGAGATTGGACAGCACCGACGGCTCCTCCGGCACGATTTTGAGCGCGGTCGCGTAATAGCGACGGGCGTCCTCGTGCTTGCCGAGCTTGTCGAGTGCGGTGCCCTGCACCGAGAGAATGCGCCAGTCGGGATTGGCGGGCGAATGGGCGCGGCTCAGCACGTCGAAGGCGGCCTGCGAATTGCCGTTGTCGGCAAGCGCGCGGCCGTAGCCGGCGAGCAGCGCCTTGTTGCCCGGATTGGCGATGGTGGCCTGTTCGAGCACGGCGGCGGCCTGTGCGCGTTGCCCGGTGGCGCGGAGCGCCTGGCCATAGGCCAGCGCCACATCGGCGTCCTTGGGGTTGGCGCGATAGCGTTCGCCGTAAACATCGACCGCTTGCCGCGGATCGTCGGAAACGGCCGTGGCCTTTGAGGGGGAAGTCAGCGCTCCCGTCACGTCGGACATGGTCTGGCAGCCGCCGAGGCTGACGGCCAGGACCGTTGTCACGGCCACGGACGATAATAGCCGCGCAAGAGACCGAGTAAGGCTGAACTGACGACGCATGGCACTCACGGTGATATGGAGCCGAACGCGCCATCAATAGACTGTTAACCCTAACGGCAGGTTAATCGGCCGTGCTATGCCAGCCGCATCGCCCCGCCCGCCCTCCCTTGCGAGACCCGCATGCCCTCTCCCTTCGAGACCACGCCATCAGCCGCTTCGATTCCGATTACCTTCGCCACCAAGGCAACATGGGCCGCGATCGCCAAAGACCTCACCGAACCGATGCGCCAGTTTGCCTCGGCCAATGATTTCAGTGCCGGTTCCGGCAAGTGCCTGATCCTTCCCGCACCGGACGGCAAGATCGCGCAGGTGATTTTCGGCATCGAGGACGAGAGCAGCAAATCCCGCAATCTGTTCCGGCCAGGCATGTTGCCCGGTCTGCTGCCGCCGGGCAGCTATCGCTTTGCCAATGCGCCGCACGATACACGGCTGGCGACGCTGGCCTTCGCGCTCGGCAGCTATCGTTTCGGCCGCTATCGCAAAATCGAAAAACCCGACGTCCGGCTGCTGCCGCCTGAGGGCGTCGACGTCACCGACATCGTGCGAATGGCGGAAGCCGCTTGCCTGGCCCGCGACCTCATCAACACGCCGTCGAACGACATGGGCCCGGAGCAACTGGCGGCAGCGGCCGAGGCGCTGGCGAAGCGCTTCGGGGCAAGCTTCAAAAGCATCGTCGGCGACGACCTGCTCGCGCAGAATTTTCCGCTGATTCATGCGGTCGGCATGGCTTCGCCCCGCGCGCCGCGCCTGATCGATTTCACCTGGGGCGATGCTTCCCATCCCAAGGTGACGCTGGTCGGCAAAGGCGTCTGCTTCGACACCGGCGGCCTCGACCTCAAACCGTCGAGCGGCATGCTGATCATGAAGAAGGACATGGGCGGTGCGGCCAACGTGCTGGCGCTGGCGCAGATGGTGATGGACGCCAAACTGAAGGTTCGGTTGCGGGTTCTGATCCCCGCGGTCGAGAACGCGGTCGCCGGCAACGCCTTCCGTCCGCTCGACATCTTCAAGTCGCGGAAAGGTCCGACCGTCGAGATCGGCAACACCGACGCCGAGGGACGGCTGGTGCTGGCCGACGCGCTGGCGCTGGCGGACGAGGAGAGTCCGGATTTGCTGGTCGATCTGGGGACACTGACCGGTGCCGCGCGGGTGGCGCTGGGACCGGACTTGCCGCCGTTTTACACCGATGATGAGACGCTGGCGGCAGACGTCGCCGCGCACGCGAAAAGCGAGAACGATCCGTTGTGGCGATTGCCGCTGTGGCCGGCTTACGATTCCTGGCTGGACTCGAAAGTCGCCGACATCAACAACGCGCCATCGGGCGGCTTTGCCGGCTCGGTCATTTGCGCGCTGTTCCTGCAGCGCTTCGTCACCAACGCCAGGCGCTGGTTGCATGTCGATATCTACGGCTGGACACCATCAGCCAAACCGGCGCGCCCCGAAGGCGGCGAGTGCCAGGCCGCGCGCGCGATCTACAAACTGCTGAGTCAACGCTATGGATGATCCGCGCCTGACGCCGGCAAGGCCCGAGGTCGCCGCGAAATATCTCGAAGGCAAGGTCAAGGCCGCGCGCTTCGTCGTGGGCGAGGAATTTTGCGTCTCTGATGCCATCGCGCCGCTGCGCGAGGCGCCCGCCTCCGATGCCATGCTGCTGACGCAAGCGCTGAAGGGCGAGCGCATCACGGTCTATGACCGCAACGGCGAAGGCTTTGCCTGGGGCCAATTGAACGACGACGGCTATGTCGGCTGGATTCCGGATGCCGCGCTGGCAAAGCCCGGTGCGGAGCCGACGCACAAGGTGACGGCGCTGCGGACGTTTGCGTTTCCCGGCCCTTCGATCAAGTTGCCACCGGTCGAGACGCTGTCGATGGCAGCAAGAGTGACGGTCGTGCGCGAAGACGGCGCCTTCGCCGTCACCCGCGAAGGCTGGTATCTGCCGCGCGGACATCTCGGCGGCTTCGACACCGTCGAAAGCGATTTTGTTGCGGTCGCCGAACGCTTTGTCGGCACACCCTATCTATGGGGCGGCAAGAGCAGCCTCGGCATCGACTGCTCCGGACTGGTGCAGGTGTCGCTGAACGCCGCCGGCACCGGCTGCCCGCGCGACAGCGACATGCAGCAGGACGGCCTCGGCCGCACCCTGGACGCAACTGAGATGAAACGGCTGCAACGCGGCGATTTGATCTTCTGGAAGGGACACGTTGCCATCGTCCGCGATGCCGACACCATCGTACACGCCAACGCGCATCATATGGCGACGGCAGTCGAGAATACCCGCGACGCCATCGCGCGGATCAAGGCCGCCGGCAGCGGGGTCACGGCGATCAAGAGGCTGAGCTAGCCTACCGCTGTCATCACCCGCCTCCGCGGGTATGACAGTCAGGCTTCCGGCGCCGTCTCCATCCGGAATGCGGCCGCGAACAGCGCGCGGGTGTAGTCGCTCTTCGGATTTTTGAACAGCTCGGCCGCCGGGCCTTCCTCGACCACCTTGCCCTGACGCATCACGATCAGGTGGCTGGCGAGCGAGGCCACCACGCGCAGATCGTGCGAGATGAACAGGTACGTCAGGTCCCGCTTGCGCTGCAGCTCGCGCAGGAGGTCGACCATCTGCGCCTGGAACAGCATGTCGAGCGCGCTGGTCGGCTCATCCAGCACCACAAAATTCGGCTCCAGCACCACCGCGCGCGCGATCGAAATGCGCTGGCGCTGGCCGCCGGAAAATTCGTGCGGATAGCGGAAGCGCCATTCCGGATTGAGGCCGACATCTTCCAGCGCCTTGACCACCCGCTCCTCGCGCTCGCCCCGCGACAGCGAAGGCTGGTGCACACTGAGACCTTCGGCGACGATATCGCCGACCGACATGCGCGGGCTCAGCGCGCCGAACGGATCCTGGAATACGATCTGCATATCGCGACGGAACGGCAGCATCGCCTTGAAGCGCAGGCCCTGAATGTTCTGGCCGAGAAACACGATTCGTCCGTCGGAAGAAATCAGCCGCAGCAACGCCAGCCCCAGCGTGGTTTTGCCGGAGCCGGATTCGCCGACGACGCCGAGCGTCTCGCCCTTGCGGACCGCCAGACTGACGCCATCCACCGCCTTGATATGGCCTACGGTCGAGCGCAGCAGGCCGCGCTTGATCGGAAACCAGACTTTTAGATTGTCCGCCGATATCACGACCGGCGATTCCGGCCGCGGCGGCGCCGGATCGGGCTTAGGCTCCGCCGCCAGCAGCGCCTTGGTATAGGCGTGTTTCGGCGCAGTGAAGACCTGCTCGACCGGGCCGGCTTCGACGATCTTGCCCGATTTCATGACGCAGACGACGTCGGCGATGCGCCGGACGATGCCGAGATCGTGGGTGATGAACAGCAAGCTCATGCCGAGCCGGGCGCGGATTTCGGCGAGCAGCGCCAGGATCTGGGCCTGCACGGTGACGTCGAGCGCGGTGGTCGGCTCGTCCGCGATCAACAGGTCCGGTTCGTTGGCGAGCGCCATAGCGATCATGACGCGTTGGCGCTGGCCGCCCGACAGTTGATGCGGATAGCTCTTCAGCCTGGTCTCCGGTTCGGGAATGCCGACCTGCGTCAGCAATTCCAGCGTTCGCGCCCGCGCCATCGGGCCGCCGATGTTGTTGTGCAGCGAGAGGATTTCGCCGATCTGCTGTTCGATGGTGTGTAGCGGATTGAGCGAGGTCATCGGCTCCTGAAAGATGATCGAGATGTCGTTGCCGCGAATTTCGCGCATCTCGTTCTCGGACGCCGTCAGCAGATCGCGGCCCCGGAAGCGGATGCTGCCGGAGGGATGCGAGGCGCTCGGATACGGCAACAGTTTCAGGATCGACAGCGCGCTGACTGATTTTCCGGAACCGGATTCGCCGACCAGCGCCACGCATTCGCCGCGCCTGATGGTGAACGAGACATGATCGACCGCAAGCGAGTTACCGAACGCCACCGAGAGGTCGCGTACGTCGAGCAAAGGCTGGTTGATGGCATCCATGCGCGGGCCCTACCGGAACGTCTTGCGCGGATCGAAGGCGTCGCGCGCAGCCTCGCCGATGAAGATCAGGAGCGACAGCATGATCGCGACCGAGAAGAAGCCGGCGAGGCCGAGCCACGGCGCCTGCACATTGGCTTTCGCTTGCGACAGCAGTTCACCCAGCGACGGCGAGCCCGGCGGCAGGCCGAAGCCGAGGAAATCCAGCGCCGTCAGCGTCATCACCGAGGACGACACGATGAAGGGCAGGAACGTCATGGTCGCCACCATCGCGTTCGGCAGCAGATGGCGGAACATGATGGTGGCATTGGAAACGCCAAGCGCCCGCGCCGCCTGGATATATTCGAAATTTCGTCCGCGCAGGAATTCGGCCCGCACCAGCCCCACCAGCGACACCCAGGAGAACAATAGCAGAATACCGAGCAGGATGAAGAAGCCCGGCGGCAGCACCGCCGATATGATCAAGAGCAGATAGAGCGAGGGAATCGCGTTCCAGATTTCGATGAAGCGCTGGAAACCGAGATCGATCCAGCCACCGAAATAGCCCTGCACCCCGCCGGCGGCGATGCCGATGATCGAGGAGACGATCGTCAGCGTCAGGCCGAACAGCACCGAGATGCGGAAGCCGTAGATCAGCCGCGCGACCACGTCGCGGCCCTGGTCGTCGGTGCCGAGCCAGTTGTATTCGAGGTCGCGGCAGCCGGTGAGATGCTTCTTCTGCACCACCTCGCTGCACTGCTGTTCCGTCAGCATCCAGGTCGGCTTCGACGGCGCCGGCGTCGGCAGGTCGAGATTATGGGTATCGTAGGAATAGCGGATCAGCGGCCAGAAGATGGAGCCGCCCTTGTCGGCGATCTGCTTCTGCAGATACGGATCGCGGTAGTCGGCGGCGGTCTCGAAGTCGCCGCCGAACGTGGTTTCAGAATAGCTGACGAAAGCCGGCCAGTAGATATGGCCGTCATATTTGATCATGAACGGGCGGTCGTTGGCGATCAGTTCGGCAAACAGCGACACTACGAACAACACCAGGAAAATCCAGAACGACCAGTAACCCCGGCGATTGGCCTTGAAGTTCTGCCAGCGCCTGCGGTTCAGCGGCGACGGCTTGAACGGAAGCCGCGACGCGGGAACGGCCTCGCCGAGCGGCGTTTGCGTCGTGGTCTCGATCGGCTTGGGCGCAATGACCGTCATCAGACCTCACGCGCCTCGAAGTCGATCCGCGGGTCGATCCACATGTAAGCAAGATCGGAGACCAGGTTGACCACGAGGCCCACCAGCGAAAAGATGAACAGCGTCCCGAACACCACCGGATAGTCGCGGTTCAGTACACTTTCAAATCCGAGCAGGCCGAGGCCGTCGAGCGAGAAGATGGTCTCGATCAGCAGCGAGCCGGAAAAGAAGGCGTGGATGAAGGCGCCCGGAAAACCCGCGATCACGATCAGCATCGCATTGCGGAAGACGTGATGGTACAGCACCTGCCACTCGCTGCAGCCCTTGGCGCGCGCGGTCATGACATATTGCTTGCGAATTTCGTCGAGGAACGAGTTCTTGGTCAGCAGCGTCATGGTGGCGAAGGCGCCGAGCGCCATCGAGATCAGCGGCAGCGTGATGTGCCAGAAATAGTCGATGATCTTCCAGTACCAGGGGAATTGCGCCCAGCCGTCCGAAGTCAGACCGCGCAACGGAAAGATATTGAAGAACGAGCCGCCGGCAAACAGGATGATCAGCAGGATCGCGAACAGGAAGCCTGGAATGGCAAAACCGACGATGATGATCGCGGAGGTCCAGGTATCGAACCGCGAGCCGTCTGCGACAGCCTTGCGGATGCCGAGCGGGATCGAGATCAGATAGGTCAGGAGCGTCATCCAGATCCCGAGCGACATCGAGACCGGCAGTTTCTCCTTGATCAGCTGCAGCACGCTGACGTCGCGGAAATAGCTCTTGCCGAAATCGAAGCGCGCGAAGTTCCACAGCATCAGCAGAAAGCGCTCCGGCGCCGGCTTGTCGAAGCCGAACTGCACTTCCAGTTTCTTGACGAAGTCCGGATCAAGGCCCTGCGCGCCGCGGTATTTCGAACTCACGGCGTCCGCCGACGCGCCGACCTGGCCGCGCGCGCTGAAATCGCCGCCGGACGAACCCGAAATTCGAGACGAACCGCCGGTGTCGGCGCCGGATAGTTGCGCCAGCACGCGCTCGACCGGCCCGCCCGGCGCGAACTGCACGACGATGAACGAGACCAGCAGGATTCCGAGCAGCGTCGGAACCATCAGCAAGATGCGGCGTGCGATATAAGCGCCCATGAATTATTTCGCCTGCTCGAGCTTCGCGGCCTTGGCCGCATCATACCACCACAGAATACGCTCCCCGACGCTGGATGAATAACTCTCCATCTGATAGCGCGGCAGAATCTTCGGATGGTCGAATATGTCCCAATAGGCGAGCGGATGCGTGGCGCGGTACCAGTGCGGCACCCAATAGCGCCCCGCGCGAAATACACGGTCGAAGGCACGGCAAGCCGTCGTCAGTTCGGCCCGGCTATCGGCGGCCAGGATCTTCTCGAGCAGGGCGTCGATGACGGGATCGGCGATCCCGGCCAGATTGTAGGAGCCTTTGGTTGCGGCGGCCTTGGCGGAGAAGATCGGACGCATCGAATCCCCCGGCGTCGCGGAGACGGGAGGACGCTCGGTGGTGACATCGAAGTCGAAGTCCTCGACGCGGGCACGGTATTGCACGGCGTCGACCAGCCGCAGCGTGGCCTCGATGCCGAGAGTGCCGAGATTCTTGATAAAGGGCGCATGGTGCGGCTGGAACGACGGCTCATCGAGCAGGAATTCGACCCTGAAGACATCGCCATCCGGCAGCAACCGCTTGCCATCCTTGACGACACATCCGGCCTCGTTCAGCAGCTGCGTCGCCTTGCGCAGCAGCGTGCGGTCCTGTCCCGAGCCGTCCGACACCGGCGGCGAGAACGGCTCGCCGAACACCTGTTCCGGCACCTTGCCGCGGAACGGCTCGAGCAGTTTCAGCTCTTCCGGCGACGGCAAGCCCGTCGCCACCATGTCCGAATTCTGGAACGGCGAGATCGTGCGCGCATAGGCGCCGTACATGATGGTCTTGTTGGTCCACTCGAAATCGAACGCATTGATCAGCGCTTCCCGCACGCGGGGATCCCTGAACTGCTTGCGGCGGGTGTTCATGAACCAGCCCTGCGCACCCGCCGGTGACGCATCGGGAAGCAGCTCGCGCTTGACGCGGCCATCCTTGATCGCGGGGAAGTCGTAACGGGTGGCCCAGATTCGCGCGGTGAATTCCTCGCGATACAAATAATTCCTGCCGGTAAATCCCTCAAAGGCGACATCGCGATCGCGGTAGAATTCGAGACGCACGACATCGAAATTGAACTGGCCGCGGCTGACCGGGAGATCGGCCCCCCACCAGTCCTTGACCCTGGTGTATTCGATGTAGCGATTGGCCTCGAACTTGCCGACCTTGTACGGCCCCGACCCCAGCGGAATATCGAGCGTCGATTCGTCGAACGCCTTTGTAGCGTAATAGGCCATGGAGAAGATCGGCAGCGTCGCGATATAGAGCGGCACGTCGCGCGCGCGCTTCTCGGCAAAGGTGACGACCAGGGTGGTGTCGTCGAGCGCCTCGGCCTTCACCATGTCGCGCATCTGCAGCACGACCAGCGGATGGCCCTTCTCTTTCAATGTCGTGAGCGAGAACGCCACGTCATGGGCGGTCAGCTTCGCACCGTCGTGAAAACGGGCTTCGGGCCGCAGCGTGAAACGGTAGGTCAGTTTGTCCGGCGAAATCTGCACCGACCTGGCGGTCTGGCCGTACACCGCATCGGGCTCGTCGCCGGCCCGCGCCATCAGCGTCGCAAAGGTCAGCTCCATGCCGCACGCCCCTTCGCCTTTCAGGATGAAGGCGTTGAGCGAGTTGAAGGTGAAGAAAGACTGGTTGTTGAGGCGTGACGTGGGAATGGTCGAAAACAGTCCGCCCTTCGGCGCCGCCACGTTCGCATAATCGAAATGGTGGAAATCGGCCGGATATTTCAGATCGCCGAACACCGACAGCCCGTGCATTTCAGTGCCGTCCGCGGCCGACGCGGCGCCGGAGCGAAACTGCGCGGCGCTGAGCGCGCCGACGCCGAGGGCGAGCACGTGGCGGCGGGACAGAGCGGGCACGCGGGAAAAATCGCTCAAGAGCGTTTACCTGTCTTGGCCGCTTTTTCGGCGTCGAACCACCAAAGCGCCGGGAATCCGGCTATGCCGTATTTGGGCAAGGGTTCGGGATGGCTGAAACGATCCCAGCGCGCGGCGCGCTGAAATCCGGCGGCGAATTGCGGTACCACGTAACAGTTCCACAGCAATACCCGATCCAGCGCCTTGCAGCTTGCGACCAGTTCGGCGCGGTCCTTGGCGAAGATAATCCGGTCGATCAGGGTATCGACGGCGGGATTCTTGATGCCGGGGATGTTGCGCGAACCGGGCCGGTCCGCCACGCCAGATCCAAAGAAATCGCGCTGCTCGTTGCCCGGCGACAGCGACTGCCCCCAACCGGCGGTGACGACATCGAAGTCGAAACTGCGAGTGCGATTCTGGTACTGGACGCTGTCGACGGTGCGAATATTCACGGCCATGCCGAGTTGCTCAAGGGACGGCTTGTAGAAAAGCACACTTCGCTCTTCAGCAGGATCGCCACACAAGAATTCGACATTTACCGGCTGACCCTTGGGATCGATCAGCTTGCGATCGCGGATTTCGAACCCGGCCTCCTTGAGCAGCCGCGCGGCCTGGCGCAAATTGTTACGCGCCGCCTCAGCGTTGCCGCCGACCGGGTTCTTGTACGGCATCGTAAACAACTCAGCCGGCACCTTGTCGCGCACCGTTTCGAGAATCTGCAATTCTTGCCCTTCGGGAATGCCCGTGGACATGAACTCGGGAATGCCGTCGAAATAGCTGCCGTCGCGATGATACTCGCCGTTCGAGAGCAGCCGGTCAGACGTCTCCCAATCATAGGCAAGATTAAACGCGCGGCGGAACCTGACGTCGGCAAACAGCGGCCGGCGCAGGTTGAAGGCATAGCCCTGCATCGACCCGGAACTCGCATTGGTGAACTTGTCCTTGACGACGCGCTTGTCGATCACCGCCGGAAAATCATAGGCCGTCGACCACTGCTTGCCGCTTCGCTCGGTAAACCAGTCGAGTTGATCGCCCTTGAAGGCCTCGCGTCCGACGGTGTCGTCGCGAAAGAATTCATATCGGATCTGGTCGAAATTGTTCTGCCCGACGGACACGGGCAAGTCCTTGCCCCAGTAGTCGGCGACGCGTTCCAGCACCACCGAGCGGCCCGCGACCATCTCCTTGACACGGTAGGGTCCCGACCCCAGCGGAATTTCCAGCGTGGTCGCGGTCACGTCGCGTTGACGCCCCTGCGCATCGCTTCCTTCCCACCAATGCCTGGGCAGCACCTGAACCTCGCCGGCAATGCTCGGCAATTCGCGGTTGCCTGGGGCGTCGAAGCTGAACCTGACTTCACGCTCGCCGGTCTTTTCGCATTTGACGATGTGACTGTAGTAGGCGCTGTACATCGGGCTGTTCTTCTTCAACGCATTGAAGGAGAAGATCACGTCTTCCGGGGTCACCGGCTTGCCGTCGTGCCAGCGCGCGGCCGCGCTCAGTCGGTAGATGGCGTAGGAAAAATCATCGGGATAGGCGACGGCATCTGCGAGCAGCCCGTAGGCGGTCGACGGTTCATCCTGCGACCGGGTCGTCAGCGTTTCAAACACCAGGCTGACGCCATTGGCGAGCGACCCCTTCACCCCGTTGACGACAAGATTGAAGTTGTCGAACGTGCCCTGCTCGAACATGCGGACGGTGCCGCCCTTTGGTGCAGCAGGATTGACGTAGTCGTAGCGCTTGAAGCCGGCGGGGTATTTGACGTCACCGAAGGTCGAAATGGCGTGCCGCCAGGCCAGTCCATTCGGTGCGGCTTGCGCGAGCGCGGGGACGCCAGAGGTGAGCCCCAGCGTCGGGGCCATCGCAGCGACCGCGCCGCCTTGCAGAAGATGTCGTCGGGTAATCGCCAATGCGGAATTCCTGTTGCTGATCAGCTCCAGCCAGCACCCAATATAAGGCAAGGGTTCGGCAAATTACGTTGCTTTTTCCTCATGATAATAGACCCCGAACCATGGCGCTGCGACGAAACGCCCCGATAACGATAATGCGATCAGTCCAAGAAGCAGCCGACGACAAAACGGCCAGGCAATGCCTGGCCGTCCTGTCGCGTGCACGTCCATGCCGGACTGCTGAAATGTTATTTCGCCGCGGTCGGGAACGGAACCGGGCTGTCGGAGAGCGTGTGCAGATAGTTGATCACGTCGGCGCGCTCGCTGTCCTTCGGAATACCGGCAAAGCCCATCGCGGTGCCGGGGACGAAGCCCTTGGGATTGGCGACGAACTTGTTGAGGTCGTCATAGGTCCACTTGCCGGTCTTGCCCTTCATGGCGGCGGAGTAGTTGAAACCGGCTTCGCTGGCGCGCGGACGGTCGACAACTCCGTAGAGGTTCGGGCCGACCCGGTTCGGGCCACCCTTTTCGAAGGTGTGGCAGGCCGCGCACTTCTTGGCGGCGGCGGCGCCCTTCTCGGCCGAGGAGGTCTGCAGCAGCTTTTCGATCGGCTCGGACGGCGCGGCGGCTTCGGCAGCCCCGCCATGCGCCGCTTCCTTCACCGCGATTTCCATACCCGGCTTCTCCGGCATCACGGGCGAGAAAATCGCGCCGGCGCCAAAGCTCGTCACCAGAAGCAGAATGCAGGTACCGAGGATGGCACCGAGGATCTTGTTGAGTTCGAAGGAGTCCATATTGGCTCAGGCTCCAGCCCGGAAGGTCGATGGTAGGCCGGCAACGGCCGCGGAATAGCTTCAGGAATCAGGCTTTCGCGCTGCACCCTCGGCTGGTTTGAGATATCGGTTTGCCCGGGCTCTGGCAACCCGTATAAACGCCCCGACTTTCCGCCAATCCCCATTATTTCCGGCCTGTTTTTCAAGGCCGCCTCTGACTGCGCAGCGATGACCGATCCCCGCACCTTGGTGCTGATTCCCGCCCGGATGGCGGCGACCCGTCTGCCGGGCAAGCCGCTCCTGGACATCGGCGGCCTGCCGATGATCGTCCATGTGCTGCGGCGGGCGGAAGAGGCGCAAATCGGCCGGGTCGCGGTCGCTACCGACACGCCTGAGATCGCGGCTGCCGTGAAAGCCCATGGCGGCGAGGTGGTCATGACCAGGTCCGACCACCCTTCCGGCTCGGACCGGATTTATGAGGCGCTCCAGCATCTGGATCCCGATCGGAAAATCGAGATCGTGATCAACCTGCAGGGCGATTTCCCGACCATTTCGCCCGGCAATATCCGCGACGTGCTACCGCCGCTGGACGACCCCGCCGTCGATATCGCGACCCTGGCCGCCCTGATCCACACCGAGGAAGAGGCCGGCAACCCCAACGTGGTCAAGGCGGTCGGCTCGCCGATCGGCCCGCGACGGTTGCGCGCGCTTTACTTCACCCGCGCGACGGCGCCCACCGGCGACGGGCCGCGCTACCATCACATCGGGCTCTACGCCTATCGGCGTGCCGCGCTTGAGCGGTTCGTGGCGCTGCCGCCCTCGCCGCTGGAGCAGCAGGAAAAGCTCGAACAGTTGCGGGCGCTGGAGGCCGGAATGCGGATCGACGTCATGATCGTCGATACCGTCCCGCGCGGGGTCGATACCCCGGCCGACCTCGAAACCGCCCGCCGCCTGCTGGCAAATACCTGAAGCACTGTTACAAGGCGCTCCATGACCAAGAAGCTCAAAATCGCATTCCAGGGCGAGCCTGGCGCGAACTCCCATATCGCCATCGTCGAGGCCTATCCCGACGCCGAGCCGTTGCCCTGCCCGACCTTCGAGGACGCGCTGGCTGCGATCTCCTCGGGCGAGGCCGATCTCGGCATGATCCCGATCGAGAATTCGGTCGCCGGCCGCGTCGCCGACATCCATCATCTGTTGCCGCAGTCCGGCCTGTTCATCGTCGGCGAATGGTTTCTGCCGATCCATCACCAGTTGATGGCGCCGCGTGGCGCGAAACTCGCCGACATCAAGACCGTCGAGAGTCACGTCCATGCGCTCGGCCAGTGCCGCCGCATCATCCGCAAGCTCGGCATCAAGCCGATCGTGTCGGGCGATACCGCAGGGAGCGCCCGCATCGTCGCCGAACGCGGCGACAAGAGCTGCGCTTCGATCGCTTCGAAGCTCGCATCCGAAATCTATGGCCTCGATGTCCTCGCCGAGGACGTCGAGGACGAGACCCACAACACCACGCGCTTCGTGGTGCTGGCGCGCCAAGAGAACTGGGCCAAACAGGGCTCGGGGCCGCTGGTCACCACGTTTGTTTTCCGGGTGCGCAACCTGCCCGCCGCGCTCTACAAGGCGCTCGGCGGCTTCGCCACCAACGGCGTCAACATGACCAAGCTCGAAAGCTACATGGTCGACGGCGAATTTTCGGCGACGCAGTTTTATGCCGACGTCGACGGCCATCCGGACGATCGGGGCCTTGCCTTTGCGCTGGAGGAGCTGAAATTCTTCTCGCGCGAATTCCGTATCGTCGGGGTGTATCCGGCGCAACCGTTCCGCCTGACTTTCAGCGGGAATGGGGATTAAAGCCGGCCCCGGGCCCGCCGGCGGACGCGCTCCGACCAAAATATCGAAAACAACCCCATGCAAAGTAGCCCGCGGCCGCTGACGGGGGGCGCCCGCCAGCGAAACCCGTTTGACACGTCGGGCAAATCAGTGGCAGGTTATCATTCTTGCGCTAGACCCGACGGCCCAGTTGCTCCAGGACCGGGAAAATGGCTGAAGGCTCTGGCCGCCGCGTATAATCGGCGTTCACCTCGGCGTAAGCAATCGTACCATCCTGCGCAATGACGTACCGGGCGGGCATCGGCAAGGTCCAACTGTCCTCGCCGTTGAACTGGGTCAGGTCCGCGCCGAGCGCTTTCTGAACCTCGCGTAGATAGTCCGGCAAAGTCCAGCGCACGCCAAATTGAGCCGCGACTTCCCCGCGATGGTCGCCGAGAATCGGGAACCCAAGTCCGTTCTGCCGCTGCGATTTGCGGCTATTGGGTGCCGTCTGCTGCGAGATCGCAACCAGGGTCGCACCGCGCGACTCGATTTCCGCACGGGCTTCTTCCAGCGCGCTCAGGTCGAAGTTGCAAAACGGACACCAGACGCCCCGATAGAAAGTGACCACGAGCGGCCCTTTGGCGAGTAACGCCTTGGAAGAGACGGGATTGCCGTCAGGATCAGGAAGGGTGAACTCTGGGGCAACGTCCTCGGCTTTTAATGCGCGGCTCTGCGCGCCGGACGCGATGAGTTCGTCGGTGGCACGGTGCAACACCTCGACTGCCGCCGGCGGCGCGAGGTTGTTATCGAATTCGAATTTCAGCGCATCGAGCTTGCCTTGTAGCGGCAGGCCGGATTTTGCGATCGTGGCGAGGGTTTCCTGAAGGCTCATCGATCATCTCATGGGTTGTCGCGGCGAGCGCGATGATGACGGAAAAATCAATTCCCGAATTGGACAGGAAAGCCGCACGGCTTTGACTTGGGTGATCCAGATCCTAAGTCCGATTGAACGCCTGAAGCTCGCGTTTCACGGAGGGACGGTGTTTGATCAAAATCCAGAAGATCGTCAGATGTGAAACAACTACGAGGGGGGCATAGAACGTATAGACGTACCAGAAGGTGGCCAGGTTGAAGCTCGGGACGTTCAACTGCAGGACGCCGCGTACTCCATTCAACAGGTCCACGAATCCCCAGGTGTTGGCCACCCACACCAGAGGAATGGCCACACGCCAATCGCTGCGCAGGGCAAAGATGGAAGCGAAGGCCAGCGCCGCTTCCAGGAGATCGCCGTAAGCCGCAGCGGAAAGGAACTCTGTGGGTAGTTTCGGATCGACCATACCCGTAACCAACAAAGTCATTCCCACATAGCGCGGCACATGCACAAAGAGCAGCGGAATGAGCGCAGAATTCCGGGAAAGCTTGGCTAAGTACGGCCAAACGTACCACGCCATGACGATGCTGAAGACGACGACGCTCGTAACAAGCTGCAGCCAGAATATTGTGACACTATTCATCGGGTCATTCCTCCTATGGGGTGTACTTGCCCGCACATGCGCGCACTCTGACTGTTCGGCTAAGCGCCCTCGAGCCGAGGCAATCGATGGCCCCTCACATCACCAGTTCGGTTTCCTTGATGTTGGCGATAGGACCAAGGATGTCCGGGTCGAACTCGTTGAGGATGCCTCGATCGGACAGACGCTTGGGGAAGTCGGGATTCGCCAGCGCCCCACGGCCGATGGTGATGATGTCGGCGCCATCGTCCAGCGCAGCCACCGCCTGCGCGACGTTGTGGAGGCCGCCGTTGGCGAAAATGGTTGTCTTGGGGGCGTACCGCCTGGCGAGATGCATTAATGATGGACCTTCCGAAGTAAACGCCGGCTTCCACGCCTCAAACTCGGTTACATGGATGAAGTCCGCGCCTGCCTCTGCGAGGCTGCCGAAGATGATCTCTGCATCGCGCTCCGCATCGGCCCACTTGTGATGGTAGTCGTTCACCTTGCCTTGAGAGATGCGGACGCCGACCGGCACCTTGGCGCCGACTTTCGCACGCACCGCCTTGAAAGTTTCGAGGATCAATCGCACGCGGTTTGCGGTTGGGCTGCCCCACCGATCCGCTCTGTTGTTGGCGTAGTCGGTCAAAAACTGATCGAGCAGATATCCATTGGCGCCATGGATTTCGATTGCGTCAAACCCGGCAACCTGGATGGCGCGCCCCGCCGACTCAGCAAAGCCGTTGATGGCGTCGGCGATCTGCGCCTCCGTCATCGCGTCCGGCAAAGCGTAGCGATCCTTGCCGTGATAGAACGTCATCTGTTCGCCCTTCGGCCGGACTGGAGAAGGCCCCACCGTGGTGGCGCGAAAGCGATTGCCCTGGCTTATTGCGCCGGCATGCATCATCTGGGCGACGGCGAGTGCGCCGTGTGCCTTGATGCCGTTGACGATCGGCTTCCAGGCATTCGCCTGCGCTTCGTCGGTCAAGCCGGGCTGATGGACATAGCCCTGCGAGTACGCCTGATCGGTGTAGATGCCTTCGGTGATGACCGTTCCGAAGCCACCCCGCGCGAAACGCTCGTAATAGCGGGACATAGTCTCGGTCGCCCGGCCATCCTCGGTCGCGGTGATCCGCGTCATCGGCGCGACCGAGATACGGTTCTTTACGGTACGGCCGTTTATAACGATTGGTGCGAAAATCGCGCTGGTGTCAATGTCCATCGTCCAAGCCTCCAGAAGTATCAAACGGGATGATTTCAGCCCTAAAACAAAAGGGCCATCCGCTTGCTCGATCTGGATTTAGCTTTTGCGGGCAGGACGCAGAAGATGGGATGGACGATAAGAACTATATCATTTATCGTTAAAATATGGATCTCGCAGACGTGGCTCTGTTTCGCACCATTGCGTCGGTCGGCAGCCTGTCAGCTGCGGCGCGTCAGATGGGCACGACGCCGATGTTGGTCAGCCGCAGGTTGGCGGGCCTTGAGACCGAGTTGGGCGCGCGCTTGTTCCACCGCACGACGCGGTCCCTATCCCTGACTCCCGAGGGAGAGGCCTTTTTGCCTCACGCTGTCGCCTCATTGAAGCGCGCGATTCGGCGCTCGACTCGGTCTCGTCCGGTGGCTCCGGCCTCTCAGGCGTGTTGAAGATTACGGCGCCGAACGTCATCGGCCACTCCGTCGTTGTCCCTGTCGTGGCCGGACTGATCGCCGACAACCCCGCGCTACGCGTCGATTTGACCCTGAGCGACGGTGTCATCGACATCACGACGGCAGGACTGGATGTGGCCATTCGCGTGGCGGTGATGAAGCCGTCGGACATGATAGCGACGAAGGTGGCGGACAATCCATTTACTCTCATCGCATCGCCGGACTACGTCGAGCGCTTCGGAGAACCCGCCACGACAGAAGACCTGGTGAGCCACCCATGCATCAAGCTTCACGCAATGGACCATTGGCCATTCACGCGCGGCGGCGAAATGCACCGGGTTCGGATTAGCGGTCCCTTGTCGGCCAGCACTGTCGACGCGGTGCGAGCCGCCTGCATCGCGGGCGTCGGCATCGCCATGCTGACCTACTGGGACGTGCATGAGCAGATCGCGCGCGGAGAATTAAAGCGTATCGTCCTCGCTGACGTCAAACCGCTGGAAGTCGGGATCTGGGCGGTCTACCCGACTCGCACGCACATGCCGACCCGGGCGCGGGCATTTATCGACGCCTTGCGAGATCGGCTGCTCGCCGCCGCGGATGCAGCGTAGGAGTTACGGCCCGGTCGACATACTATCCGTCGCCGCGACTAATCTCGCGCTAAGCCGCCACTTTCTTGCCCAACCCGAACGCATCCGCCAGCAGACTGTACGATTTCTTGCGCGCGTCGTGGTCGTAGACCGCGGTGATGATCATCAGCTCATCGGGCTTGGCAGCGTCCAGCATCGGCTTCAACTGCGAGATGATCGTCGCCGGGCTGCCGACGAACAGCCGCGAGCGATTCCGCGCGATGGAGGCGCGCTCGGAGTCCGTATAGGGATAGGCCAGCGCTTCCTCGACACTGGGCAGCGGCAAGAACTGGCCGCGATCGCGGCGCAGGCGATTGAGATCCATCGAGGACGCCAGCTTTTCGGCTTCCGCGTCGGTCTCCGCCGAAACGGCGGCAACCGCCAGAATGCCATGCGGCGTCGCGCGCCAGCCGCCGGTCGGCTTGAAATGCGCATGGTAGTTGGTCATCGCCGCAACCGCGTCATAGGACGCAAAGTGATGCGCGAAGGCGAAGCCCATGCCGACCTGGGCGGCGAGTTCGGAGCTGTAGTCGGACGAGCCGAGCAGCCAGATCGGCGGCAGCGGCGAGTCGTCCGGCATTGCCACCACGTTGTTGTAGGGATGGCCGGGCGGAAAGCCGCGGGTTTCCCACATGATCAATTCCTGCAGCCGTTCGAGAAAGTCGTCGCCCTCGCGGCGGTCGAGCCGGCTGCGCAGCGCGTGCGCGGTGGCGCCGTCGGTGCCGGGCGCGCGGCCGAGGCCGAGATCGATACGGCCGGGGAACAGCGCCTCCAGCATCTTGAAACGTTCGGCCACCACCAGCGGCGCATGGTTGGGCAGCATCACGCCCCCTGAGCCGACGCGGATGTTTTTGGTCACCGCCGCGATCTGCCCGATCATCAGGTCAGGCGCGGGGCTCGCGACCGACGCCAGATTGTGATGCTCGGCGAGCCAGTAACGGACATAGCCGAGCCCATCGACATGGCGCGCCAGGTCGATGCTGTTGCGCAAGGCCGCGGCAGGCTTGGTGCCTGTCGTGACGACGGAAAGGTCGAGGACTGAAAGCGGGATCATGGGGCTAAACTAGTGCGGCAATGGCCGGCCACAAAGGGCTTAGGTATGCAGATCTGGCCCGCGCCGGTGGGTGCAGGAGCGGCTTTTGGCAGGCTCCCAAGTGGGACAAAATATGACAAACCAGATCAGACTCTCACTTGCCCAACCGTATCTGCGGCAATATACCAAAGATAATTTCGTATTATACTATTGAAATTACTACGTAATTATGTATAAATCGGCGTCATTCACGTCTACCCACCTATTGCATAATTACTGCTTATTTCTCATCCATTTTATGTGTAGTGGGCAATTTCCCATGCATGATGGGCTGTTTGAATAACCGCATTCGGCATATTTTAGCGCTCTGCCGCTAGACCTGATGTCTGCCCAATCCCGTGGAGCGCCGTGACTGCCATGACCGAGCTACCCTCTCCCGCATCGGACGGGCATCGCGAACTGCATTCGCCAAAAATCTCGTTCGAGTTCTTCCCGCCCAAGACCGAGGAGATGGAGCGCAGCCTGTGGGAGACCATCAACCGGCTGGCGCCGCTGGCGCCCAATTTCGTGTCGGTGACCTATGGCGCCGGGGGATCGACCCGTGAGCGCACCCATTCGACCATCGCCCGCATCCTGAAAGAGACCCGCCTGACCCCGGCCGCGCACCTGACCTGCGTTGGCGCCCCCAAGGGCGAGATCGACGACGTGGTGGCGCGCTATCACGAGGTCGGCGTCCGCCACATCGTAGCGCTCCGCGGCGATCCCACCACCGGCATCGGCACCGCCTATCAGGCGCATCCTGACGGCTACCAAAGCTCGCCGGACCTGATCGCCAGCATCAAGAAACGTTATCCCGATATCGAAGTCTCGGTGTCCGCCTATCCGGAAAAACATCCGGAGAGCCCAAGCCTCGACGCCGACATCGACACGCTCAAGGCCAAGGTCGATGCGGGTGCGACCCGCGCCATTACGCAGGTGTTCTTCGATAACGACCTCTACTTCCGTTACCTCGATCGCGTCCGCGCCCGCGGCATCGACATACCCGTCGTGCCCGGCATCATGCCGATGCACAATTTCAAGCAGGCGCGCGGTTTCGTCACCCGCGCCGGGACGACCGTGCCTTCGTGGCTGGCGGACAAGTTCGAAGGCCTCGACGACGACGCCGAGACCCGCAAGCTGGTCGCTGCCACTGTGGCCGCAGGTCAGGTGCAGAAACTCGCCAAGCACGGCGTCGATACCTTTCATTTCTACACCATGAACCGCGCGGACCTCGTGTTTGCGATCAGCCATTTGCTGGGCATCCGTCCCGCTGGCGCACAGAAGGCCGCTTGATCCGATGACCGCCAAAATTTCGCCGAAGCGTACCGCCCTGCTAGCCGCCGCCAGCGAACGCATCCTGGTGCTCGACGGCGCCATGGGCACGATGATCCAGGCCCTGCAATATGACGAGGCCGCGTTTCGCGGCGCGCGCTTTGCGGACTTTCATCGCGACGTCAGGGGCAACAACGATCTCTTGATCCTGACCCAGCCGAAGGCGATCGAGGACATCCACGCCGACTATTTGCGCGCCGGCGCCGACATCGTCGCCACCAACACCTTTTCCTCGACCTCGATCGCGCAGGCCGACTACGACATGTCGGACCTCGCTTATGAACTGAACCGCGACGGCGCCAAACTCGCCCGCGCGGCCGCCGAGCGCGTGACTGCCGAAGACGGCAAGCCGCGCTTTGTCGCGGGCGCGCTGGGCCCGACCAACCGCACCGCCTCGATCTCGCCTGACGTCTCCAATCCCGGCTACCGCGCCGTCACCTTCGACGACCTGCGCAAATCCTATGGCGAACAGATCAACGGCCTGCTCGACGGCGGCGCTGATCTCTTGCTGGTCGAAACCATTTTCGACACGCTGAACGCCAAGGCGGCGCTCTACGCCATCGCCGAAATCACCGAAGCGCGCGGCATCGACGTGCCTGTGATGATCTCGGGCACCATCACCGACAAATCCGGCCGCCTGCTGTCGGGGCAGCTTCCAGAGGCGTTCTGGAATTCGGTGCGGCACGCCAAACCCGCCACCATCGGCTTCAACTGCGCGCTCGGCGCCGAAGACCTGCGCGCCCACATCGCCGATATCGGCCGCGTCGCGGACACCTTGGTTTGCGCCTATCCGAATGCCGGCCTGCCCAACGAGTTCGGCCAGTACGACGAAACCCCGGAATACATGGCGCGGCTGATCGGTGAATTCGCCGCCGCCGGCCTCGTCAACATCGTAGGCGGCTGCTGCGGCACCACGCCGGATCATATCGCAGCGATCGCCGCCGCCGTCGCCCCGCACAAGCCCCGCGTCGTCCCCACCATCGAGCCGCGGCTGCGGCTGTCGGGGCTGGAGCCGTTCGAACTGACGCCCGCGATCCCCTTCGTCAATGTCGGCGAGCGCACCAACGTCACCGGCTCGGCGAAATTCCGCAAGCTGATCACCGCCGGCGACTATACCGCGGCACTTGCAGTGGCGCGCGACCAGGTCGAGAACGGCGCGCAGATCATCGACGTCAACATGGACGAGGGCTTGCTCGACTCCGAAGCCGCGATGGTGACGTTCCTGCATCTCGTGGCCGCCGAGCCCGACATCGCCCGCGTCCCGGTTATGGTCGACTCCTCCAAATTCGCCGTGATCGAAGCCGGCCTGAAATGCGTTCAGGGCAAGCCGGTGGTGAACTCGATATCGATGAAGGAAGGCGTCGAGAAATTCATCCACGAGGCCCGCATCGCGCGCCGCCACGGCGCCGCCGTGGTCGTGATGGCGTTCGACGAGGCCGGACAGGCGGATACGTTTGCGCGCAAGACAGAGATCTGCAAGCGCGCCTACGACATCCTGGTTGGCGAACTGGATTTCCCGCCCGAGGACATCATCTTCGATCCGAATATCTTTGCGATCGCGACCGGGTTGGAAGAGCACAACAATTACGGCGTCGACTTCATCGAGGCGACGCGCTGGATCCGCCAGAACCTGCCGCACGCGCATATTTCCGGCGGCGTTTCGAATCTCTCGTTCTCGTTCCGCGGCAACGAGCCGGTACGCGAGGCGATGCATTCGGTGTTCCTGTATCACGCCATCAAGGCCGGCATGGACATGGGCATCGTCAATGCCGGGCAGATGATCGTCTATGACGACATCGATCCCGAGTTGCGCCAGACCTGCGAAGACGTCATCCTCAACCGCGACGCTGGTGCGTCGGAAAGGCTGCTGGCGCTGGCGGAGAAATTCCGCGGCAAGGAGAAGCAGACCAAGGAGCAGGATCTGGCCTGGCGCGAATGGCCGGTCGAGAAGCGGCTCTCCCACGCGCTGGTGCACGGCATCACCGAATTCATCGAGGCCGATACCGAAGCGGTGCGGCTGACGGTGGAGCGCCCGCTCAACGTCATCGAAGGCCCGCTGATGGCCGGCATGAACATCGTCGGCGACCTCTTCGGCGACGGCAAGATGTTCCTGCCGCAGGTGGTGAAATCCGCCCGCGTGATGAAGCAGGCGGTCGCCTATCTGATGCCGTTCATGGAAGAGGAAAAGGCGCGCAACCTCGCCGCCGGCATCACCGGCGACGGCCGCAAGAACGCCGGCAAGATCGTGCTCGCCACCGTGAAGGGCGACGTCCACGACATCGGCAAGAACATCGTCGGCATCGTGCTGCAATGTAACAACTTCGAGGTCATCGA
>JBBRSX010000075.1:0-28419 GCA_038244925.1 Hyphomicrobiales bacterium
ATGAAGAGCGTCAACTGGGCCTATCAGCAGGAGCCGGGTCCGTGGACCGGCGGCCGCAGCATCTACGCGCCGCGCGGCAAGACGCTGGGCGGTTCGTCCTCGATCAACGGTCACATCTACAACCGCGGCCAGCGCCAGGATTTCGACACCTGGGCACAGCTCGGCAATCTCGGCTGGGGCTATCCGGACGTGCTGCCGTATTTCAAGCGGCTGGAACGGCGGATCGGTGAGGGCGACGAGACGTTTCGCGGGCGCGACGGCAATCTTACCGTCACGACGATGGATTGGCAGGACCCGCTGTGCGAAGCGTTCATGGAGGGGGCCGTCAGTCTCGGCATACCCAAAAACCCGGATTACAACGGCGCGATCCAGGAAGGGGTGTCCTACTGCCAGCGCACGATCGAGAACGGCCTGCGCATGAGCGCAGCGAAGGCGTTCCTGCATCCGGCGGTGAAGCGGGGGAACGTCGATGTGCGCACGCACGCGCATGTCACCAACATCATCTTCGAAGGCAAGCGCGCGGTCGGCGTGCGCTACATGAAGGGCGGCAAGGGCGGCACACCGGTCGAGGTCCGCGCAGCCAAGGAAGTCATCCTGTCCGGCGGCACTTATAATTCGCCGCAGGTGCTGCAACTGTCCGGCGTCGGCTCGCCGGAGTTGCTCGGCTCGCTCGGCATCGAGGTGCGCCACGCGCTGTCAGGCGTCGGCGAGGGCCTGCAGGACCATTACGCGCCGCGCACGGTCGCGCGCGTCAAGGACATCCGGACCATCAACGAAATGCGGCGCGGCCTCAGCCTGTGGGTCGAGGCGCTGAAATGGGCGACCACGCGGCGCGGGCTGCTGTCGCTGTCGCCGACCATGGTCTATTGCTTCTGGCATTCCGGTGAGACCACCGAGAGCTCCGACCTGCAATTGACTTTCACGCCCGCGAGCTACAAGGAAGGCGTGCAGGGCCAGCTCGAGGACGAGCCCGGCATGACCATCGCGTCCTGGCAGCAGCGGCCGGAAAGTCGTGGCTATGTCCGGCTGCGTTCGGCGGATCCGTTTACAGCGCCGATCATCCAGACCAACTATCTGGTCGAGGAACTCGACCGTCGCGTCGTCGTCGCCGGCATGAAGCTGGCGCGCCGGCTGATGGCCTCGCAGCCGCTCTCGAAATACTACGCCTATGAAGATTTCCCCGGACCCAACGTGCAGAGCGACGACGAATTCCTCGGCGCCGCCCAGCAACGCGGCACCACCACGTTCCATCCCGGCTGCACCTGCAGGATGGGGCCGGCGGATGCCAAATGGGCCGTGGTCGACGATCAGTTGCGCGTGCATGGCCTACAGGGCCTGCGCGTGGTCGATGCCTCGATCATGCCGCGCATGATCTCGGCCAACCTCAACGCCTCGACGCTGATGATTGCCGACAAGGCCTCCGACATGATCCGAGGCAAGACCGCGCCGGAGGCGGTGCGGCTGCCGGCCTAAGCTTCAGCACGGTACAGCGTATCGATGGTGACGATGCCGACCGCGCGCGACACGCAGGGGCAGATCTTGCGGTTGTCGCGCTTCTGCGCGTCGCTGAAGAACACGTCGCGATGATCGATCTCGCCGTCGACGGCAATGACATCGACGGCGCAGACGCCGCACTCGCCGCGTTGGCAGTCCGACATCACCTCGAAGTCGGCGCCGTTCAGGGCGTCGAGCATCGAGCTCGTCTGCGCGACCACGAGCTCGGTGTCGGAGTTCTTCAGCCGTACGCGGAATTCCGCCGTCGGCAGCAGCCCGCTGGAACCGAAAGTCTCGTAGCGCAAATCAGCGGGCGCCCGTCCGGCCGCATTCCAGCCGCGGCGCGCCGCCTCCAGCATTCGCATCGGCCCGCACATCACGGCGATGGCGTCGTCGGGCAGGGCGCGAAACGTGGCGTCGAGATCGATCCGCGCGCCCTCGTCGCCGGCATACAGGGTCAGCCGATCGCCGAGTGTCGCCGACATCTCGTCGAGGAACGCAGCATCGCCGCGCGATTTCGCCGCGTAGTGCAGGTGCGCGTCGATATTCCTGCGGCGCAACGCGCTGGCGATGGCGGTGATCGGCGTGATGCCGATGCCGCCCGCGATCAGGCAGTAGCTCTTCCGGCTCCAGTCGATTTCGATCAGCGATGCCGGGCTGGAGATTTCGAGTCGTGCGCCGGGCTTCAAGTTCCACATGCCGCGCGAACCGCCGCGGCTGTCCGGCGCCAGCCGCACCGCGATCCGAAAAGTGTCGGGATCGCTGTTCGCCACCAGCGAATAGGATCGCCGCGCGGGCTGGCCGTCGATCAGCATGCTGACGCCGATATGGCTGCCGGCCGGGCAGGGTGGCACGTGGCCGCTGTCGGGACGCAAGCGGAATTCGCGGATCGTCGGCGTCACGTCGCGTATCCCGTCGACGGTGGACCAGCTCCATTGCTCGGAAAAGCGCATGGCGGGTCTCTATTCAGCGGCAGATTTGAGCAAGGCAAGCGCGGGCATCAGGTCGAGATGCGCGCGGTTGCGAAGCGCCAGCCGCAGATTGCGCGCCGCGAGGCGCGAATGCTCACGCATGACGGCTTCGGCGCGGGCACCCTCGCGATTCTCGATCGCGTCGACCACGATGCGATGATGGTCCTGTCCGATCAGCAGGATCTGATGCGCCTCGGGCAGTGCCGACTGCGCCATCACGAATCCGCTTGGGGAAGCGAACGGCAGCGCCGAAACGCGATCGATCTCGCGGATCACCGGCGCGCTGGCGGAGAGTTCGTTGAGGATGGCGTGAAAGCGCGCGTTCATGGTCACATAGGCGGAAAAGGCTTCGACCGAGATCGGGTCCTGCCGGACCAGTTGATCGAGATCGGCCAGACACTCCTTCAGCGGCTCGAGGCTGCGGGCGCTGACGCCGCGCTCGGCGGCAAAGCGCGCGGCGAGGCCTTCCAGGGTGCCGCGCAGCTCGATCGAATCCAGAATATCGCGTTCGGTGAACGCCTTCACCATGAAGCCACCGGAGGGGATCGCCTGCAACAGGCCCTCGTCTTCGAGCCGGACCAGCGCCAGCCGCACCGGTGTGCGCGACACGCCTGTTATATCGACCGCCTGCAGTTCGGAGATGCGCTCGCCCGGCCGCAGGCGGCCGGACAGAATCATGTCGCGCAGCGCAAGCTGGGCCCGCACGGTCTGCGAGACGGAACGTTCGGGATCGCGGTCGCTCATGGTCTACTCCGCGGCCCGGGCATTCTGTGGAGCGCTCTCACGCGCCACCATGCGGTCGATTACGCGCCGCGCCCACATTGCGCCGGCGTCGATGTTGAGATTGTAAAAGGCGCGGCCGGGATTCTCGTCCATCGCGCGCTGCTGCGCCTCGAGGATGATCTCATCCTCGCGAAAGATAGTGGAGACGCCTTCGCGGATCTCGGTGGTCAGCTTCTGTTCGGTGATGCGGTGATTGCGCACGAAGGCCCAGAAGTAATGACAGGTGGTGTCGGTCTCTGGCGTCATGGTGTTGAGCACGAAGCCGTTGACGCCCTGCGAGCGGTCGCCTTCCGGCGCGCCGCTGCCTGCAGGTGCGACGCCGACGTCGATGTTGACGGTGCCGGGCGCCTGGAAATGGATGATCTGCCAGCGGTCGACCGGACCGGGCTTCTGCAGTTGAGCGGACCAGAACGGCGGCGGCTCGATGCCGCGCATCCAGCGCGTCACGGTCACGGTCTTGTCGCCATGGGTAACGTCGAACGGCGCTTCGGCGACGTCGTCGTTACCGATGCTGGAGCCATGCACAAAGGTTTCGTGGGTGAGGTCCATCAGGTTGTCGACCACGAGGCGATAGTCGCACTTCACATGAATGGTCTTGCCGTCGCCGGCCCAGGCCGGATCGTCATTCCAGTGCATGTCCGGCACCAGCGCAGGGTCCGCCAGCGCAGGATCACCCATCCACAGCCAGACGAAGCGATGGCGTTCGACCACGGGATAGGACCGCACGCAGGCGGACGGGTTGATGGTCTCCTGCGAGGGCATGTACGTGCAGCGGCCCTGCGCATTGTATTTCAGCCCGTGATAGCCGCACACCACAGTGTCGCCATCGAGCTTTCCCTTCGACAGCGGCACCAACCGATGCCAGCAGGCGTCTTCCAGCGCGCTGACCTGTCCGTTGGATTGGCGGTACATCACGACGTGCTTGCCGCAGATCGTGCGAGGAAACAGCGCGTGCTTGAGGTCGACGTCCCAGGCAGCGGCATACCAGGCATTGAGCGGGAAAGAGGTCGGCATGGCTGCGCTCCCAACATTAGCTTGGGTTCAATATGTATACAATATTGGCTGTTATGTCGATGAAAATTCGAAATGGACGCTAATATTTAATCGATTGGTATACAATGTATCGGATATGACGGTAGAAAGGTAATAAAAAACCGCTCCCGAGGGAGCGGTTTGGAAGCTTGGCGACCTGAGCGGCTGGCTTTAGCTGCCGTAGACGAATGCTTTGTCCTTGAGGTCGATGTTCGGAAATTGGTCCTTCTCGGCCCAGTAGTCCTGGTTGTGCTGCCATTCCGGCTTGTCGCCGCGCTTTGGCATCAGGTGCATGCCGCGCATCATGTAGCCGGGATTGAAATTCTCTTGATCGATCCAAGGCAGCAGAGGCATGTTGTGGTCTTCGGGGCGGAGCTGCGGCACCACCTTGTGTACACCCGTGGCCTTCATGTGCCCGAGCATCCGGCAGACGAAGTCGGCGACGAGGTCGACGCGCAAGGTCCAGCTGGCGCGGAAGTAGCCGAATACCCAGACCAGGTTGGGCACGCCGGTGAACATCATGCCGCGATAGGTTACGGTATCGGCGAAATCGAGCTTCTTGCCGTCGACGGCAAAATCGATATCGCCATTGGCCGAGAGGTTGAAGCCGGTCGCTGTCACGATGATGTCGGCTTCGAGCTCCTTGCCGGATTTCAGCAAAATGCCCTTCTCGGTGAAGCGGTCGATCTCGTCGGTGACGACAGAGGCCTTGCCGGACTTGATGCCCTCGAACAGGTCGCCATCCGGAATGAAGGCGATGCGCTGCCGCCACGGCCGGTACTTCGGCGTGAAGTGGGTGGCGATATCAAAGTCCTTGCCGAGATAGGCTTCGACGGCGGACAGCAGGTCCTTCTTGGCGGCTTCCGGCTCCTCGAACGTCTTGCGGGTAAAGGCATCCTGGTCGAACAGGATCTTGCGCCGCGTGATCTCGTGGATCCAGGTCTCATCGACCTGCAACTGGCGCAGCGTCTCGGCGATTTCGATCGCGTTGCGGCCGGTGCGGAAGTAGGTCGGCGAACGCTGCAGCATGATGATGTGCGCGGTGTCCTTGGCCATCGCCGGAATCAGCGTCGCGGCGGTGGCGCCGGAGCCGATCACGACCACGCGCTTGTTCTTGTAGTCGAGATCCTCGGGCCATTTTTGCGGATGAACGATCGGGCCCTTGAACTTCGCCATGTCCTTCCACTCCGGCGTATAGCCTTCGGTGTGGCGGTAATAGCCCTGGCACATCCAGAAGAAATTGGTGGTGAAGCGCCGCGTCTCGCCGGTGTCGGCTCTGGTTGCTTCGATGGTCCAGAGATTTTCCGCGCTCGACCATTTCGCCGAGGTAATCGTATGCTGGTAGCGGATGTGGCGGCCGAGATCGTTCTCCGCAATCACCTCGCCCATATACTTCAAGATCTCGGCGGCGCTGGCGATCGGCGCGCTGGTCCAGGGCTTGAAGCTGTAGCCGAAGGTGTGCAGGTCGCTGTCGGAGCGAATTCCTGGATAGCGGTGCGTGCTCCAGGTGCCGCCAAAGGTCTTCTGGGTTTCCAGCGCGACGAAGGTCGTGCCCGGGCACTGCTTGGTGAGGTGGTAGGCCGCACCGACGCCGGAGATGCCGGCGCCCGCGATCAGGACGTCGAAATGTTCGGTGGCGCCGGGCGAGGTTTTGTCGATCTGGGTTTGAACGTTCATCTTCCCTGTTCTTCTCGTTATGTTGTCCGCATCAAAACCGAAACGCCGGGACCTAAATCCCGGCGCTTCTGGCTGCGATTACACTTCGCGGCGGCTGAGGAATGCCAGCCGTTCGAACAGATGCACGTCCTGCTCGTTCTTGAGCAGTGCGCCGTGCAACGGCGGGATCAGCTTGCGCGGGTCACGCTCCCTGAGCATTTCCGGCGTGATGTCCTCGTTCAAGAGCAGCTTGAGCCAGTCGAGCAGTTCCGAGGTCGAGGGCTTCTTCTTCAGGCCCGGCACTTCGCGGACCTCGAAGAAGATCCGCAGCGCCTCTTCCACCAGCCGATGCTTGATGCCGGGGAAGTGGACGTCGACGATCTTTTCCATGGTGTCGGCGTCGGGGAACTTGATGTAGTGGAAAAAACAACGGCGCAGGAATGCGTCCGGCAATTCCTTCTCGTTGTTGGAGGTGATCATCACGATCGGGCGCAGGCTGGCCTTGATGTTCTCGCCGGTCTCGTAGACGAAGAATTCCATGCGATCGAGTTCGAGCAGCAGGTCGTTCGGGAATTCGATGTCGGCCTTGTCGATTTCGTCGATCAGCAGCACCGGGCGCTTTTCATAGGTGAAGGCGTCCCACAACTTGCCGCGCTTGATGTAGTTTTTGATGTCCGACACCTTGGAATCGCCGAGTTGGCTGTCGCGCAGGCGCGATACCGCGTCGTATTCGTACAAGCCCTGCTGCGCCTTGGTGGTGGACTTGATGTGCCAGGTCAAAAGCGGCGCACCGAGCGCCTTGGAAACTTCCTCCGCCAGCACGGTCTTGCCGGTGCCGGGCTCGCCCTTGATGAGGAGCGGGCGCTCGAGCACGATCGAGGCGTTGACGGCGACCTTGAGGTCGTCGGTGGCGACGTAGTTCTTGGTGCCGGTAAATTTCATCTATCTGGTTGCCTTGTTGTTCGTTCTTGGGCCGCCAATAACTCGAATTATGGCAGCCTGAACAGTAAACGACCGCCGGTTCGGCGGTCGGGATGGAGTGAAAGCGTTTCGTCAGGCGCGTCTGATGAAGGACAGGATGACCAGGATGATCACCGCGCCGATGGTGGCGTTGACGATATCGCGAAAGGCGCTGCCGCCGAGGCTGACGCCGAGTTGCGGCAACAGCCAGCTCGCCAGCAGCGCGCCGATGATACCGATCACGATGTTGCCGATCAGCCCGAAACCGGCGCCGCGTACGATCAGCCCGGCGAGCCAGCCCGCGATCGCGCCGATGACCAGTGCTGCTATGATGCCCATTCGATATTTCCCCTGCCGGAAAAAGCCTTTTATGGCTCAATTGTAGTTGAAAAACCCTCCCGGTCTAGGCCTGTCTGGTATGCGCTGGCCCTTGACGTCGGCTGTCCGGCGGGCAATCTGTCATCCATGTTCCTGCAATTCTTCACATCGCTGCGCGACGCCCAAGTCCCCGTTACGTTACGGGAATACCTGACGCTGATGGAGGCGCTCGACGCCGATCTCGCCGACCAGACGGTGGAGAACTTTTATTACCTGTCCCGCGCCGCGCTGGTGAAGGACGAGCGCAACCTCGACAAGTTCGACCGCGTCTTCGGCTCGGTATTCAAGGGGCTGGAAAACCTGCTCGACGCGATGGAAAAGGCGGACATTCCGGCCGAATGGCTGAAGAAGCTCGCCGAAAAATACCTCACCGAGGAAGAGAAGAAGCAGATCGAGGCGATGGGCTGGGACAAGCTCATGGAAACGCTTCGCAAGCGGCTCGAGGAACAGAAGGGCCGCCACCAGGGCGGCAACAAGTGGATCGGTACCGCCGGCACTTCGCCGTTCGGCGCCCAGGGCTACAATCCCGAAGGTGTCCGGATCGGGCAGGAAAAGAACCGCAACAACCGCGCCGTCAAGGTGTGGGACAAGCGCGAGTTCAAGGATCTCGACGGCAATGTCGAACTCGGCATCCGCAACATCAAGGTGGCGCTGCGCCGCTTGCGCAAGTTCGCCCGCACCGGCGCCCCCGACGAACTCGATCTCGACTCCACGATCAAGGAAACCGCCAACCACGGCTACCTCGACGTCGTGATGCGCCCCGAGCGGCGCAACGCGGTCAAGGTGCTGGTGTTCTTCGATATCGGCGGCTCGATGGACTCGCATATCGAGCAGGTCGAGGAGCTGTTCTCGGCGGCGAAGTCCGAGTTCAAGCACATGGAATATTTCTACTTCCACAACTGCCTGTACGAAGGCGTCTGGAAGCAGAACAAGCGCCGCTTCACTGACCGCACGCCGACCTGGGACGTGCTGCACAAGTACCCGCACGACTACAAGGTGGTGTTCGTCGGCGACGCCTCGATGTCGCCGTACGAGATCATGGTGCCCGGCGGCTCGGTCGAGCATGTCAATGAAGAGGCCGGCTCGGTCTGGCTCGATCGCGTCACGCGCACCTATCCCCATGCGGTGTGGCTCAATCCGGTGGCGCAGAAGCACTGGGACTATTCTGAATCCACCACCGTCATCCGCCGGCTGTTTTCGGAGCGCATGTTCCCGATCACGATCGAAGGCCTCGAAGGCGCGATGAGGGAACTGGTGCGTTAAAGCTTCGCCGTCATTCCGGGGCGGTGCGAAGCACCGATTCGGAATGACGGGTCAAAAAACGAAAGGCGCAATCAATGCCCCAGACCATTCACCGCGGCATCAAATCCCTGATCGACGAGGCCAATGCCGAGATCGAGACCGTCAGCGCCACTGAGGCCATCAAGGCCGCGCAAGGTCCCGACGTCATTATTGTCGATATCCGCGATCCCCGCGAGATCGAGCGCGACGGTCGCATCCCCGGCGCTTTCTCCTGCACGCGCGGTATGCTGGAATTCTGGATCGACCCCGCGAGTCCCTACGCCAAGCCGGTTTTCCAGGAAGACAAGAAATTCATCTTCCACTGCGCCGGCGGCATGCGCTCGGCGCTCGCGGCCAAGACCGCCAAGGACATGGGCCTGACGCCGGTCGCGCATATGGGCGGCGGCTTCGCCGCCTGGCGCGATGCCGGCGGGCCGATCGAGAAGTGGGAGCCGAAGAAGAAGTAAGACTCGTCACGCGGGCTTGACCCGCGTGTCCATCTTCTTCGAATGATGGATTGCCGGGTCAAGCCCGGCAATGTCATTTGGGAAACGCCGGAGACCACATCCATGTCCACCACCGACGATCCGCTTGTCTCCACCGACTGGCTTGCCGCGCATATCGATGATCCCAAGGTCAAGATCGTCGACGCCACCTTCAAGCTGCCTGGCATGCTGCCGCTGCCGATCGACGATTACCTCGCCGCGCATATTCCGGGTGCGGTGTTTTTCGATGTCGACGCGATCTCGGATCACAACAATCCCAAGCCGCATATGTTTCCCGACGCGGCGCAGTTCGCAGCCGACATCGGCGGGCTCGGCATTTCCACCGGCGAAATCGTGGTCGCCTACGATTCCGGAAGTTGGGTCGCGGCTCCACGGGTGTGGTGGATGTTCCTGTCGTTCGGCTATCCCAAAGTGAAGGTGTTGGATGGCGGGTTGAAGAAATGGACGCAGGAAGGCCGCCCGACGCATGCCGGCAAGGTCACGCCGATGCCGGGAAAATTCACGGCCAAGCTCGATCCGAGCTTTATCCGCAGCCAGCAGCAGGTGCTCGCCAATATCGACACGCGCGCCGAGCAACTGGTCGATGCGCGCCCGCGCGGGCGTTTTGAAGGTACGGCCCCGGAGCCGCGGCCGGACTCGCGCTCGGGCCACATTCCCGGCAGCCGCAACGTGCCTTACGCCGAGTTGTTCGACGCCAAGACCGGCGCGATTAAGCCGCTGGACGAATTGCGCAAGGCGTTTTCGGCCGCCGGTGTCGAACTGACAAAACCGATCGTGACCACCTGCGGTTCCGGCGTCTCGGCGCTGGTGCTGACGCTCGCGCTTTATCGTCTCGGCGTGCGCGGCTCGGCGCTCTACGACGGCTCGTGGTCCGAATGGGGGCTGCCGGACGGACCGCCAATCGCGACCGGACCGGCGTGACTCCATCGCGCTTTCGAGCGAAGTGGTACCGGTTCGCGTAAAGAAAACGCGTCAAATATTAGCTTAAAAGCTACTGCGCTACGCGTGCGACGGTGGTTTGGGGTTGTCCGAACGGGTTGGTCTGCTGTTGCAGAGCCAACAGGGCCGCCTGCCGTGCCGCCAACCGGGCGCGTCGCGCCGCAATACGCCGTCGCTCCCGGGCGCGCTGTGCGGCCCGCTTCCGGACCGTGCTGCGGTCCGTCTTGGCGTCGGCGGCGTTCGCCGCGGCCTTTTCGTCGATGACGACGATGGGTCCACCGAGCGTGGCGATCCTGGTCGCGGCGATGTTGGCTTCCGGCGAGAGCGTATCGGTTGCCGGCGGCGGCGCTGCGGCAGTTGAAGGTTGCGGCGCTTCCGCGGTCGCGGCGACCTTCACTTCCTCCTGGACGACAACCGGTGCCGGGCTCTCGACAACAACCGCCGCCGTCTCCGTCGCCGGAGCAGCGGGCGTTGCGTCGGTCGACATCGGTTCTTCCGGCAACGCGGCCAGCTTCTCGGGCTCGACCGGCGCGGCATCGGGGGCTTGCGCGGCCGGCGTCACCGTCTCGGGCACCGCAACCACCGGCACGTTGTCCGGTGTCTTTTCCACGGCCGGAGGATCGAAGCGCAGCAGCGCCAGTGTGGGCAGCGGCGCGTCGTTCTGCCGGGTGAACACGGGTTCGGCGGGCGCCCGTCGCGACGGCAGGCTGGCAAATTGCTCATGCGCGGCGCGCAAGAAGGCCGCGGCGCCAAGCCCGAACACCAGGATCGACAGCGACAGGACGACCGCGGCGAACAGAAAGCGAAAACCGGGAAGCATGTGGACGCGAGTTCCGCCTTGCCGGGAGGCAGCAGGGCTATGGAGGCCAGAGGAAACGCGGTGACCACTGAAAGGGCCGGCTTCGCCGCTGCGAATCAGGCCGATTCGAGAATATCTCAACGGCTCGAAGCTGTTCGTTATAAAATCAACGCCTGACGCTGCTGATCGAGGCAAGAATGGCGATTTTCACGATGCTGAGGCATCTTTGCCGCAGATTTACGGGCTATCACAAATGTCTGGTCCGGCCCGAATTTGGCTGATTTGTCTTGAATGCGCCGCTATCTTCGGCCATCTGCCGTTAACCGTCCGGTGTGCCTTGGGGTCTATACAAAAGCGATGATGATTAACCGCATTCTGACGATTTGTGCTGCCGTTGCCGCCGGCGCGGCTGGAACCTCGCTTGCGCATGCGCAGCAGGCCTATCCGACCCCTCCGGGCGCGGTCTATTCGGCGTCTCCGGGACCCTATGTGCCGGGTGGCTACGCCGTCGATGAACGCCGCGGCCCCGGTGCGCCCGATTTCGATGCGCTGGAAGACGACGAGTCGCCGAACGCGCAGAGTTCGACGGCGCTGTCGCCGCCCGGCCCCGTGCTGTCGCCGAACGACCCGCGCTATGGCCGGCCCGCAGGCGCACCGGTTTATTCGGATCGTGGCCCGCCGATGCCCACCGGTCCCGTGATGTCGCCCGACGATCCGCGTTACGGCCGCCCCGCCGGCCCGCCGCCGGTGATCTATGGCGATCGTGGTCCGGGTTCACAGCAACCGGTCTATTCGGACCGTGGCGACAGTCGCATTCCCGGCGCCGGCGTTGTCTATCCGAACGACGATCGCGCCGGCCTGCGTCCGCCGGAAGGCATCAGCGCAGCGCCCGGCGTGACCGGAGCGCTTCAGCAACAACAGCAGGCTCCGGTTGGAGCCGATGGACGTCCGGTGCAGATGTCGGCACTGCCGGCGGACGAGCAGCCGGACGCTGCTCCCGTGCAACTGCCGCCGAACCTGCGTCGCCAGGAAGTGGCTTTCCCGACCAAGGAGCCCGCGGGCACCATCGTCGTCGATACGCCCAACACCTACCTCTATTACGTTCTGGGTGGCGGTCGCGCGATCCGCTACGGCGTCCGCGTCGGCCGCGATGGCTTCACCTGGACCGGCGTGCAGAAGATCAGCCGCAAGGCCGAATGGCCGGATTGGCATCCGCCGACCGAGATGATCGAGCGTCAGCCCTATCTGCCGCGCTTCATGGCGGGTGGTCCCGGCAATCCTCTCGGCGCGCGCGCGATGTATCTCGGTTCGACCGTCTACCGCATTCACGGCACCAACCAGCCTTCGACGATCGGCAAGTTCGTTTCGTCCGGTTGCATCGGCATGCTGAACGACGACGTGTCCGACCTGTTCGAACGCACCAAGGTCGGCACCCGCGTGGTGGTGATGCCCGGTGGTCAGCCTCCGGGCACCGCGACCGCTTCGGCTGCGCCGGCCGCTGGTTCAGCACCTGCACAGGCCCAGTTGACTCCGATTCCCGGCACGCAGCCGACGGTGGTGCCGCCGCTGCCCGCACCGGTCACGGTTCGCTAGATATCTCCACAAATACAACCGTCATCCTGAGGTGCGCGCTCTTGCGCGCCTCGAAGGATGGCTGCACGCGCAAATCATCCTTCGAGGCTCGCCAAGTGGCTCGCACCTCAGGATGACGGCGGTGTACGTGGATGGCTATGCCATTCGGCGCGGCGTTTCGCCCTTGAACCAGGCGTCGATGCCCTCGACCATCTGGGTGTAGTGGTTGCGAAAACTGTCCTCGGTGACGTAGCCGAGATGCGGCGTCAGCACGAGATTGTCGACCTTGCGGAAGGGATGATCGACCGGCAGCGGTTCGACCGAGAAAACGTCGATGCCGGCGCCCGCGATCTTCTTTTGCGTCAGCGCTTCCAGCAACGCGTTTTCGTCGATGATCGGCCCGCGCGCGGTGTTGACGATGTAGGCGGTCGGCTTCATGCGCGCGAGATCCGCGGCTCCAACCAGCCCCCGCGAGCGCTGGCTCAGCACCACGTGGATGGTGACGATGTCGGCGGTTGCGAACAGCTCTTCCTTGGTGGCGTAGCCGACGCCGGCTTCCTTGCACTTCTCCGGCGTGAGATTCGGGCTCCAGGCAATCACCTTCATGCCAAACGCCTGCGCCAGCTTCGACACCTTGGTGCCGAGCTTGCCGAGGCCGATGACGCCGAGCGTGCGGCCCTCGATCTCCATGCCGACGAATTTCTGCAACGGCTCGCCGGCATGCATGCGCGCGTTCTCGCGGCCGATATTGCGGGTCAGTTCCAGGATCAGGCCCATGGTCAGGGGTGCGGTCGGGTCGCGGGCCCATTGGGTGCCGCACAGCACCACCTTGTGGTCCTTGGCCGCCTCCATATCGATCGCGGCGTTGCGCATGCCCGAGGTGATCAGCAGCTTTAGATTGGGCAGCGCCGCAAACAGCGCGCGGGGAAACGGCGTGCGTTCGCGCATCGCGCAGATGATCTCGAAATCCTTCAGCGCGCTGGCGGCAGCCTCAGTGGTCGCAAACGGCTGGTTGAAGACGGTGACGTCGACGCGGTCGGCGACTTCCGACCAGTCCGCGACGGCCTGGGACACATTGAGATAGTCGTCGAGAATTGCACAGCGCAGCCGCGTCATTGGGAGGTCCATTCATGGCAAGGATGACGGCGGTAATGGCCGTCGGGGAGGGGTGCCATGGTTGCGCGCAATTGGAGGTCGCGCAAGCGGTCCTGAACGCGGGTCTGCCTCAAATATCCGGGAAGGTCAGTTCGAGCGGGAGAGGTGCTTGGCGCGCCAGGCCGGGCCCGGACCGCGCATATAATGCAGTTCCGGCCGATAGGGGTTGAACGCCCGGTCCACGAACTGGCGCCAGAAGGCGCGCAGCTCGGCAAGGGGTTTTGCCTGTCCGCCGCGGCGGTGCGTCGGCGCGATACCGGACGAAAGGGATGCCGAAGTGATCGTTGCCATGACGCGGGCCCGTTGTTTTCACTCGCGGCGGTGGCCGCGTGCGACGCCTTTTCCGGCGCCGAGAACGAGTTTTCGCCTGATTTGTTAAAAGATAGTTTCATTTGTCGTGATCTGGGCTCACATGGTGTCCACCCCGTATTCATCCGTGGTGAACGGATGGAAAACGGGTTCCCGCGGTTGCCCTTTGGGGCCCGCGCCGCTACATCAGCGGCAGCAAATTTCCATAAATCCTCTGGTTTCAAGGGACCGCGATGGCTCGCCAGTTCGTCTATTTCATGCAGGGTTTGACCAAGGCCTACCCGACCCGAAAAGTGCTCGATAACGTCCATTTGTCGTTCTATCCGGACGCCAAGATCGGTGTGCTCGGCGTCAATGGCTCCGGCAAATCGACCCTGCTGCGGATCATGGCCGGCCTCGACAAGGAATATAACGGCGAGGCCTGGGTCGCCGAGGGCGCCCGGGTCGGCTATCTCGAGCAGGAACCCCAGCTCGACGCCACCAAGACGGTCCGCGAGAACGTCATGCTGGGTGTCGCCAAGCAGAAGGCGATCCTCGATCGCTACAACGAGCTGGCGATGAACTATTCCGAGGAGACCGCCGACGAGATGACCAAGCTGCAGGACGAGATCGAGGCCGCCGGCCTCTGGGATCTCGACAGCAAGGTCGACCAGGCGATGGACGCGCTACGCTGCCCGCCCGACGATTCCGACGTCACCAAGCTATCGGGCGGCGAGCGCCGCCGCGTGGCGCTATGCAAACTGCTGCTCGACCAGCCTGAACTCTTGCTGCTGGATGAGCCGACCAACCATCTCGACGCCGAGTCGGTGTCATGGCTGGAAGGTCATCTGCGCAACTATCCCGGCGCGATCCTGATCGTGACCCATGACCGCTACTTCCTCGACAACGTCACCAGCTGGATTCTCGAACTCGACCGCGGCAAGGGCATTCCCTACGAGGGCAATTATTCGTCCTGGCTGGTGCAAAAGCAAAAGCGCCTCCAGCAGGAGGGCCGCGAGGACGCGGCGCATCAGAAGACACTGCAGCGCGAGCAGGAATGGATCGCGTCGTCTCCGAAGGCCCGTCAGGCCAAGTCCAAGGCGCGCTACCAGCGCTATGAGGACCTCTTGAAGCAGGCCAGCGACAAGCAGGGCCAGGCAGCGCAGATCACGATTCCCGTCGCCGAGCGGCTCGGCCAGAACGTGGTCGACTTCGAAGGCCTCAGCAAAGCCTTTGGCGACCGCGTGCTGATCGAGGATCTCACCTTCAAGCTGCCCCCGGGCGGCATCGTCGGCGTGATCGGCCCCAACGGCGCCGGCAAGACCACGCTGTTCCGCATGATCACCAAGCAGGAGACCCCTGACAAGGGCACTATCGCCGTCGGCGAGAGCGTGCATCTCGGCTATGTCGACCAGTCGCGTGACGATCTCGACGGCAAGAAGAACGTGTGGGAGGAAATCTCCGGCGGCAACGAACTCATCCTGCTCGGCAAGAAGGAAGTGAACTCGCGCGGCTATTGCTCGTCGTTCAACTTCAAGGGTGCCGACCAGCAGAAGAAGGTCGGCGCGCTGTCAGGCGGTGAACGCAACCGCGTGCATCTGGCCAAGATGCTGAAATCCGGCGCCAACGTGCTGCTGCTCGACGAACCGACCAACGATCTCGACGTCGATACGCTGCGCGCGCTGGAAGAGGCGCTGGAGGATTTTGCCGGCTGCGCCGTCATCATCAGCCATGACCGCTGGTTCCTCGACCGCATCGCGACCCACATCCTGGCCTTCGAAGGCGACAGCCATGTCGAATGGTTCGAAGGCAACTTCCAGGACTACGAAAAGGACAAGATGCGCCGGCTCGGCCAAGACAGCATCATTCCGCATCGCGTGAAGTACAAGAAACTGACGCGGTGAGCGGCCGGCATAGTCAGACGGCGGCCGCGAGACTATTTTGTCGCGGGCTGGTGCGGCCAGTTGTCACTTCACGCCGCGGTGAGAGGGCCTAGATAGGCGTACCCGCCCTCATCCAACCTCCCGTGAGCCAGCCACGATGACTTCCAACACCGAAACCGGCCTTCCACGGAAGGGCAGGTCGCTCCGTCCCGTCCCGATGCTGATCTTCGGTTCGCGCTGGCTGCAGTTGCCGCTATATGTCGGCCTGATCGTGGCCCAGGGCATTTACGTCGTGCTGTTCATCAAGGAACTGTGGCACCTGTTTCTGCATTCGTTCGATTTCAGCGAGCAGCAGATCATGCTGGCGGTGCTCGGCCTGATCGACGTCGTCATGATCTCGAACCTGCTGATGATGGTGATCGTCGGCGGTTACGAGACGTTCGTCTCCCGCCTCAATTTGCAGGGCCATCCCGACGAGCCGGAATGGCTCAGCCACGTCAACGCCAGCGTGCTGAAGATCAAGCTGGCGATGGCGATCATCGGCATTTCCTCGATCCACCTGTTGCGTACGTTTATCGAGGCCGGCGGACTGACGTCGGGCAAAACCGCCTACACAGAATCCGGCGTGATGTGGCAGACTATCATCCACACCGTCTTCATCCTGTCGGCCATCGGCATCGCCTATGTCGACAAGCTCTCCAACGGCGCGATCGATGCGGCAAGGGCGTCGAAAGCGCATTGAACGGTGGCAAGCCGTGGTTCACAGCGAACAGCCGGCATGATATTCTCTCGACATGGCCGAGTTCGACGATATCGTGCTGGAACATCTGTATCACATTCGTGATGCGATCGATGACATTCGAGCCGACGTTCGCGAAATCAAGCGCGGTGCCGGCAATCTCAAGATTCGGTACGCTGGCATCTCGAACCGGCTTGATCGCATGGATGTCCGGATCGAGCGCCGCCTCGACCTGACCGACGCGTGAACAAATTTCGGATGGCTCGTTTCGCGCTCAGTCTTGGTCTGCTCCTTCTGGCGCTAACGCTGCATACGCCCGCCTGCGCCGCCGACGCCGCCTTTACCCAGTTCATCGCCTCGCTGTGGCCGGAGGCGCAAGCGGCCGGCGTCTCGCGCGCGACGTTTGAGGCTGAGACCCGCGGACTGGAGCCGGATTACAAACTGCCCGATCTGATTCTGCCGGGACGGCCCGCCACCGGCGCGGCGTCACAGGCTGAGTTCGTGCAGGTGCCGGCCGACTACGTCAAGGAAGCCTCGATCGCGCGGCTCGCGGCCGAGGGGCAGAAGCTGATGCAGAAGCATCGCGCGGCGCTGAACGAAATCGAAAAGCGCTTCGGCGTTCCCGCCAGCATCGTGCTGGCGATCTGGGGCCGCGAGACCGACTATGGCCGCTACGCGCTGCCGTACGACATGCTGCGCGTGGTCGCGACGCAGGCCTATGTCGGCCGGCGCAAGGACCAGTACCGCACCGAATTCATTCTGGCGCTGAAAATCCTCGGCGAAGGCGCGGTGACGCGCAAGGAGTTCCGCTCGTCCTGGGCCGGCGCCACCGGTTACACGCAATTTTTGCCGTCCGAATATTACAAGCACGGCGTCGATCTCGACGGCGACGGCCGCGTCGACATCTGGCATTCGGTGCCGGACGCGCTGGCGTCCGCCGCGCAGCAACTCGTCAACAAGGGCTGGCAGCCCGGCGTGCGCTGGGCCTACGAGGTGCGCGCGCCCGGTAACGTCGACTGCACCATGGGCGTGCCTGAGGTGACGAAACCGATTTCTGAATGGCTGCGCGCCGGCTTCGTGCCGGTACGCGGACTGAAACTGAATGCGACCGAGCAGGCGCAGCCGGCCTCATTATTGCAGCCCGAAGGTATCTATGGCCCGTCATTCCTGACCACGAAGAACTACTTCGTCGTCAAGGAATATAATTTCTCCGATCTGTACGTGCTGTTCGTCGGCCATCTCAGCGATCGCATGGCAAGCCCGCTGCCGTTCGCAACGCCATGGTCGGCGTCAACGCAGTTGCGCAGCAAAGATGTCGAAGCGATGCAGCGCCATCTGACAAGCGCCGGCCTCTACAAGGACAAGCTCGACGGCAAGGCGGGCATGCAGACCCGCGCTGCGCTCGGTGCGTACCAGAAGTCCGCCGGCCTCAAGGTCGATTGCTGGCCGAGCGACGCGGTGCTGCGTTCGATGAGCACGGCGCGCTGAGCTGTTTCAATCGCAAGTCGACCTGCGCAGGAGACCGAAGCAGGTGCGATTACCCTGGGTGCCGATTCCGATCAGCGTCCCCGGTGTGCCTCCAACTGCCGCCGATGGCACAAGGCGGGAGTAATCCTCCAGCGGCTTCATGCCGCTTGTGGAGCGGACATCGCCGCGGTTCTTCGGCATGTTGGTCGCGCAATAGGTGCCGTCGATGATGGGGTTGCAGGGCTCGTCGGCAACCGCGGCACCGGTGAGCAATCCCGCCAGCATGGCTGTCGCCAGCAGCAGGGCCTTTGGCCGCAAACGCCTCGCCGGCGGCGTGCCGCTATTTCTTGAGTTTCGCCATGACATCAGCGGCCTTGCTTTGCGGGTTGTCGAGGCATTCCTCGATGAAGGCATTGGTCTGCCGTTCGAGTGCCTCGACGTTGAATTTCGATCCGCCGGACTTGCCGAGCAGATAGCCGTGCAGGAATGCGATCGCGACCTCGCGGCTGGCGTTGGGCTCGCGCATGACGTCCTTGCAGGTGAACAATTCGACCGTACGATCGGTTGCGGTTTGCGCCGCGGCTGATGCAGTCCAGCACGTGCCTGCGATCAGGATAGCCGTCGTCCCGCCGAGCGTTGGTTTATTCTTCATGCGCGCATTGCTCACTTCGACGATGTGCCGGCCTTGGTGCAAATTCACGCATGGGGAAAGCCGCGGGCTTGATAAAGATCAAGGAAACGGCGGGCCGCTTCAGCGCAGCAAAAAGCCCGGCCGAGATTTCGGCCGGGCTCTTGATCAAGGCGCGCTGGTCACGCGCCGGTCGGGCAGGTCAGTTGCAGACCTCGATGCGGCGATAACGCCAGCCGTATCCGTCCCAGAAGCGCTCGCGAGCCCAGTGGCAGGGGGCAGGCGCGTCTTCCACATAAACTGGGCCGCCATAGGCCGGGCGGCTGGAGGCAATCGCGCCACCGATGATCGCGCCGCCGATCAGGCCGGCCGCGATACCGGCGCCGACGCCACGCTGCGCGCTTGCGGGCGTCGCAGCGAGCGAGCCGGCAATCGTTGCGACCGCGACCAAGGCAGCAAATGTCTTCTTCATGTCTTTGGCTCTCCTGGAGATGACGCCATGGGGATGGCGCCGGGTTTAGTTCACACCGTCGTTCGCGCTGGCCCCGCCGCGCCGGAAAGCGCACGGAAGCCGTCAAAAGCAAACATGCCGCCTGATGAGCGGCAAAAACGGCTTTTTTTCCGCCGCACAACGGAACCGCCCCGGAAAGCGGCTGCTTTCCGGGGCGATGCGTTCGATTTAATGAAGGTGAACGGATTTAGTTGCAGACCCGGACGTTGCGAACCCGCCAGCCATAGCCGTCCCAGAAGCGCTGGCGCTGGACGAAGCAGTCGGGACCGTAGCCGGGATCGACCACATAGGCTGGGCCGCCGCCGTATCCATAGCCCGGTCCGTAGTAGCCGGGGCCGCCGTAATAGCCGTTCTGCGAGGCGATCGCGCCGCCCACAATGGCGCCACCGATCAGCCCGGCTGCGACGCCTGCCGCGACACCGCGCTGGGCATGGGCGGGAGCGGGGATGGCCACGGCCGAAATGGCCAGAGTGGCGACGGCACCGAGCGCCATCAATGTCTTCTTCATGGCATCACCTTTCTCATGGAAGCAAAGGACAGCTGCTAATGCGTTCTGTCCCCGCGAAAGTTCCACATTTCGCTTAAATGATCAATGAACGGACGTGCCTTAATTGGCGACGAATAATGGCAGGGGGCCGGGCCAAAGCCCGGATCGGAGCCCTGATCGGGGAGGTACCATGACGGGTGGAATGGCAGCGTTCCTGGTAGCGGTCGGCGGGACGTCGCTGATTGGCTACCTCGTGGTGAACCGGGGGCAGAACCGAACCGCCCGGCGCGGGAACGCATCCGGCAGCGATTCCGGTAGCGGCGCCAGCTACGATTCCGGCGGCAATGGCTGGAATATATTCTCCTGGTTCAGCAGCGACAGTTCCTCGTCCGACAATTCGGGCAGCTCCGGCGCCAGTGGCGATTGGGGTAGTTCAGGGGGCGACTGCAGCAGCGGCGGGGACAGCGGCGGTGGAGATGGCGGCGGAGGCGGTGATTAATCTCCGCAAATTCCCGGGAAAACCGCGGGTTTTTGATCCATCGCAACTCAGCTTTTTAGATTCATTCCAGGGTGCGGTCAGCATCAGTTTGGAATTGCTTGAAAGTGCGGCTTTTCCTTTTGCACTTCGTCGCGGCCTTAAATATCGATGATCTCGCATCACCGAAGGCTCTGCCGGTTCCATGATTGTCTGTTCGTGCAATGTCATTAGCGACCAAGATGTCCGTAACGCCGTGAGCGCAGCCGGGGACTTGCCGCGTCATCCAAAGCAGATCTACGGTTGCCTCGGTTGCAGCGCCGAATGCGGTCGCTGTGCGCGCACCATCAAGACCATCATCGACGAAGCGCTTGGCGCCTGCGCCAAGGCCTGCTGCTCGGGCTGCCCGCACAGCCATGCTGCCGCCGCCAATGACGAGCCGGCTCAGCACGTCACGCCGGCCTTTGGGCTCGCGGCGAGCTGAAAACCTCTGAATCTTCCGAGTTTGCTGGTTCCCACCGGTTTTCGGGGAAGTGGTTGCTCTCGCCTGTGAACTCACTTAGAAGCGTTCTAAATAATGTTTCAGGCTGGTTTCGGCCTCAAAGACCCGGAGTGGACCATGCAGGGCGACCCCAAAGTCATCGATTATCTCAACAAGGGCCTGCGCAGCGAGCTCACCGCCATCAGCCAGTATTGGCTGCATTACCGGCTGCTGAACAACTGGGGCCTGCTCGCGATGGCCAAGGTCTGGCGCAAGGAATCCATCGAGGAGATGGAGCATGCCGACAAGTTCACCGACCGGATCCTGTTCCTCGACGGCTTCCCCAACCTGCAGGTGCTCGATCCCTTGCGGATCGGCCAGAACGTCAAGGAAATCATCGACTGCGATCTCGCCTCCGAGATCGCGGCGCGCACGCTCTACCAGGAAGCCGCGACCTACTGCCATGGCGTCAAGGACTACGTCACCCGCGACCTGTTTGAGCAACTGATGAAGGACGAGGAACACCACATCGATTTCCTCGAAACCCAGCTCGACCTGATCAAGCGCATCGGGCTTGAGCTTTATACGCAGAAGCATGTCGGCGGGTTGGAGAGCGAGCACTGAGCGGACGCTTCGATACTGGGACGACAACTCTCACAATGCGTCATGGCCGGGCTTGTCCGGCTTGTCCCGACCATCCACGTCTTTAGCGTCGCAATGCTGTTAAGTCGTGGATGCCCGGGTCACCTGGCGCGAAGACGCGCTTTGCGCTTTTACCCGGGCATGACGCAGAGAGAGACGTAGTAAGACTCGCAATCAAAGCTGCGTCTTGTACCGCTCGTAAATCACGTCCTGGCTTTCGCGCTCGCCGAGGCCGGTCTGGTCGTGGATCACTTCGCCGATGCTGGGCATCACCGAACGCTCGACCCGCTTGTCGCCGGCCCACAGGTTGGATCGCATCAACGCCTTGCCGCAGTGGAAGTAGACCTCGCTGACGTCGATGCGCAGCGCCGCACGCGGTGCCTTGCCGAATTCCACCATCGATGCCAGCAGCTCCGGGTCGGCCGACAGTTTTCCCCTGCCGCCGACGCGCAGCGTCTCGTCGATCCCGGGCACGAAGAAGATCAGCTGCACGAAGCCGGAGCCTTCGACGATGTTCCTGAAACTGTCGATCCGGTTGTTGCCCGAGCGATCCGGCATCAGCAATTCGTTCGGGCCGGCGACGCTGACAAAGCCGGGATTGCCGCCGCGCGGCGAGGCATCGACGGCGCCGTCGGCGCCGGATGTCGCCAGCACGCAGAACGGCGACATCCCGATGAATTTTTGCGCGTGGATGTCGATCTCCGGCCGCGCCTTGGCGATCACGCGCGGCGAGGGAGCGGGATAGATCGTTGCGAGGTCGCTGGCGCCAAAATCGGTCAAGATGTCCTCCGAAACCTGCGTCGTCAGGTCGTTAAATTACCATCGTCACGTTTCGGCGGCCACCGCTATCGCCGCCACGGCCAGTAGATTACCTCTGAACAGTACAAAGCCCACCAGATCAGAACCGGCTGAAAGGCCAGCCGCGGCCCGTGATAGAGCCAGCTGTTGGCGATGTAGGGCAGGTCGATGCTGTCGAGCGCATGCTTGAAGTTCGCGGGCCAGACGCAGAGCGCATAGGCCGCGAGCATGACACCGGCCCACCAGCGCAACGGTTTCGTCACCAGCGCGATCGCGCCGGCCAGTTCGCAAAGCCCGGTGATGAAAACCACTTCGCGCGCATGGGGCACCCAGGACGGCGTGATCGCGAGCAGTTTGTCCGGAGCCCAGAGATGGGCAATGCCCGCCGCCGCATAAACTGCGGCGAGAATCCAGCGCATCACGGCGCGGGCGTTGTTGCGTTTCATTTCATCGGCCATCCGCCGACCTAACACGCGCAACGCCTCAACGCGATGCTGATCTCACACCGAATCCGCCGGTACGAAGCAGCTGATGATGATACTGCCGCGGTGATGCACGTACCACACCACGGCTTCGCCGACCGGATTGCCGCGGTCGCGAATGACGGCGCGGTCCGGCACCGCCATCCACTGGCCCTCGATCGGAACCCAATAGGTGCCCTCGCGAACGTCATAGCTGGTGCGATGGCCGTCCGAAATATCGCAGCAGGGTACGCCGTTCGGTGCCATCACGCTCTTGAACCAGGCGCGGATGTCGGGCGCGACGTTGTCGTATTGGCCGTTGTCGAAGGCAAGCGCTGTACTTGCCAGCACCGACAGACACGCGAGCAAAACAAAATGCGCGAGCCTTTGCATCCGATCCTCCGCCATGAGGTCTGGTTGGTCGCGGGTGTCTGCGCATCCCACGAATCGTAGCCTGACAATTCAACCAGAGCCGGCCAGCGGATGCGCGCTCAAATAATGAGCGACGCGGGCGGTCGTAAATTGATGCGGTGCGAAATCAGGCGCGCTTTGTCACAGGCACCGATGCCGCATCGCCTCACATCGTCTTCTGCGGCGCGGTCTGCAGTAATTCCTGCACCTGCTGCTTCCAGAACGCGGCGTTGCCGGTGGTGAGATGGCCGCGCGTTTCGGTCGAGGCCGGGATCAGGTAGAGGCGGCCGTTCCTGACGCGTTTCAGCGCCGCATCGGTGACGCCGGTCTCCGGTGGATTGCGCTCGTCGTCGGCGGCATTGATCGCCAGCAGCGCGGCCTCGATCTTGTCGAGCCGCGGGCCGGGATCGTAATCATGCGAGGCTTCCCACTGGTAGAGGAAGTCGTTGGCGTCAGCCGTCACCGCCGTCGCCAGCCGGTCGTCGACCATCTTGTCGGCGGCTGCCGCCGTCGGCGCCAGCATCTGATAGGCGAGGGTGCCGCCACCGGTCGCGATCTGATAGGCGTTGACGGCGTATTTCATCATCCGCGGCGGCGCGGTGTAGTTGCCGCCCTTGTAGTCGGGATCGTTGCGGATGGCCTCGATCATCATCCGCCGCAGCATCCAGTTGCGCGCCGCCATGGCGGTCGGCTGCGAGGCCATCGGTACCAGCGCGTCCATGAACCGCGGATATTTGCCGGCCCAGATCCAGGTGTGCATGCCGCCCATCGAATTGCCGATGACGAGCCGCAGATGTTTGACGCCGAGACCTTCCTTGACCAGCCGGTAATGCGCGTCGACCATGTCCTCGTAATTGTATTTCGGAAATGACGTCTTCATGCCGTCGGAAGGCTTTGACGATTTGCCGTGGCCAAGACCATCCGGAATGATGATGTAGTATTTCGCCGCATCCAGCGGCTGGCCGGGGCCGAACAATTCGCCGCCGAAAGCCGGCACCAGCATGTTGGCCGCCGAGCCGCCCGAGCCGTGCAGCACCAGCACCGGTTGGCCGGTCGGTTCACCGATGGTGGTGTAGTGCAGCCGCAGCTCCGGCATGATTTGGCCGCTATGGAATTTGAAATCCCTGGCGATCCAGTCGCCCTGTTTCGGGGCCGGAGCGTCGGCGGCCGATGCGGCAAAGGAAGTCAAGGCGAAGGCCACCGACAAGGCTGCGTGCGAAACATTCATGATGTTCTCCCCGACATACGGCCACTTCGGGCTGCTTGTCGGAGAGCCTATCACAACACCGATTTCCGCGTCACCGGGCGATCAGCGGAATGCGCTAACCTTCGACGTCGGTTTCCGGCCGGTCGCTGCCGGCGGCGGTCTCGGTGTGCCACTTGCCGTCGGCAGTCTCGTATTGAATGGCTTCGGTGCGGCCGGGAACCCGCTGCTCGGCCGCCACGCGCCGGGCCGCCTGTAGCGCCGCGGCATGGTTCGGAAACGGTTCCGAGAAGACGCCGTCGACGGTGTAGGCCCAGCCGCCGTCGTGCTGGACGACCTTGTAAGTCACATGGCTCATCGGGAACTCGCTTTGCCGGGGGTGAACGCGCCGCTCATTCTATGACAGAATAGGCCGCATTGTCGGGAATTGTATCGGCCGTTCGTCCTTGGGAGCGGCAACGCCTGAGGAGACCACCATGTGCCGCAACATCAAGACGTTGTTCAACTTCGATCCGCCGGCGACGCATGCGGAGATCCATGCCTCGGCACTTCAATTCGTGCGCAAGCTTTCCGGCTTCAACTCGCCGTCGCAGGCCAACGCCGAGGCTTTCAATCGCGCGGTCTCGGAAGTCTCCGACAGCGCCAAGCGCCTGATGGCGGCGCTGCAAACCAATGCGCCGGCGCGCGACCGCGACATAGAGGCTGCGAAGGCGAAGGAGCGTTCGCGGGCGCGGTTCGGATGAGGCGTGATGCGCCTCACGGTCTGGCGAGGCGATAGTGCTTAACGTCGCTCCAACGTGACATTGGAGCCATGCCATGAAACTCACCGCCCCCCTGAAATATTGTTCCATCGCGTTCGCCGTGATGTGGTCCGGTTGGATGTTCTGGGTGAGCGGTCCACACGATATCGTCAACCTGGCCATCTGGGCCGTCGGTGGCGCCATTGTCGGCTATCTCTGGTATCTCGGCATGCGCTGGTGGTTCCGGCGGATAAAGCTGCTGCCGCGCGGCGGCGCCGACAGCGGTGCGAAGCCATCGGCGCCATAGTCATGCATTCCACACGACCGGCAGGTTGAGCAGGCCGCGAAACGCCCAGCCGCCGATCCGTACCGGTTCGCGCGCGTCGAGCCGCAATCCCTTCAATCGTGCGAACAGGCCGGGCAGCGCGACATCGGCGACCATGGCGCGGGAGGCGAAGGCGCCGGCGCAGTAATGCGGGCCGGCGCCGAAGGCGATGCTCTTTTGCGTGCTGCGGGTGACGTCGAAACGGTCGGGCTCGGCAAAGCAGGCTTCGTCGCGATTGGCCGAGCCGAACATGAAGAACACGCGATCGTCAGGCTCGAAATCGACGCCGCCATAGGACCACGGCTTGGCGACGCGGCGCGGCGACATGCCGATCGGCGCGATCCAGCGCGCATATTCCTCGAACACGTCGAGCCACTTCGCTTTGCCCTCCATGACCAGCGCGAGCTGGTCGGGATGGGTCAGCAGTGCCCAGGCAGCACCCGCGATGGCGTCGCGCGGTTCGTTCTGGCCGCCCGAGATCGCGAGCTTGATGTTGGCGCGGACGCTTTCCATCGGCTGGCCGGCGGCCAAGAGCACGCTGAGGATCGAGGTGTTGGGATGCTTCGTCACCACGGGAATCATGTCGTCGATCGCGGCATCGATCCCGGCGGTGGCGGCGTGGCAGCGCGCCTCGACTTCCTTGTTGCCGGTATAGTTGGCGATGCCGTCGATCATCGCCTGCGACCATGCGTCCATGTCCGCAAAGCGCATGTTGGTCAGACCCGTGATGTCTTTCAGGCACTCGGCCGACAGCGGCAGCGCGAACGCCTTGCAGAGATCGGCAGCCCCCCGCGGCTCCAGTTCGTCGAGGATGCGGTCGGCATGGGCCTGAAACTGCCGGACCCAGGTGTCGCGCACGGTGCGCGGCGACACCGCGGGAAACATCGCCGTCCGTTCTGCCATGTGCGCGTCGCCGTCCTTGCGCATCATGTTGTGGCCCATCAGCACGTTCATCAGGCCGCCCGGCTGATGCGACGAGAACACGTCGATGCGTTTCTCCTGGCTGAAGATATCGTCGCGCCGCGTGAACACGGTGGAGCCGAGTTGCGGCACGAACGCGATCGGCGCTTGCTTGCGCATTCTTGCCAGCGCCGGATAGGGATCGGCCCAGAACGCCGGTACGTCGATGTCGAAATGCGGTGCGTTGGACATGGCTCGCTCACACCGTCCGGTAGGCGCCGTCGACCATCACGATCGAACCCGAGACATAGGCGGACATGTCCGAAGCAAGAAAGATCGCGGGGCCGACGATGTCTTCGGCGGTGCCGGCGCGTCCGAGCGGGGTGTGGGCGATGAAGGTTTGCACCAGCTCCGGATTGCTGGCGCGCACCTTCTCGTTCAGGGGCGTTTCGATGAAGCCTGGGCCGATGGCGTTGACGCGAACGCCTTCCTTGCCGAGTTCGGCCGCCAGCGCCTTGGTGAAGCCGAGCACGCCGTGCTTGGAGGCGGTGTAGGCCGGCGAACTCGGCGTCTTCAGATGCACAAAGGACTGGATCGAGCCGATATTGACGATGCGCCCCTTGGAGGCCCGCAGCGGTTCGAGGAAAGCGTAGGTCGCGTTGAAGACGCCGTTGAGGTTGATCGCGATGATGTCTTCCCAATCCTTGATCACGGCTTCCGCTGCACCCAGCATGCCGTTGCGGCGGGCGATGCCGGCATTGTTGACGAGGATCGAGACCTGCCCGATTTTGTCGGCCACCTGCTTGGCGACTGCAAAGCAATCGTCGCGTTTGGTGACGTCGAGCGTAAAGCTGTCGGCCTTGCCGCCGGCGTCGCGGATTTCCTTCGCGACGTCGGAGGCCGCCTTCTCGTTCATGTCTGCTATCACGACCCGCGCGCCCTCGCGGGCGTAGCCCTTCGCAATCGCGCGCCCGATGCCGGAGCCTGCGCCGGTGACGACCGCGATGTGGTTCTGGAGCAGGGGCATGGTGCGCTTCCTCTGTTTCTGGTTTTTCTGCACTATAACACGTAGCCCGCATGAGCGAAGCGATATGCGGGTAGGTCATTCGTCTGGAAGGACCCCGGATATCGCTTCGCTCATCCGGGCTACGTCCGCACCGCTCTACGACTTGATCTGCGCCACGCCCTCGATCTCGATCAGCATCTTCGGATCGGGCAGCGCTGCCACCACGCAGGTGGTGCGGGCCGGGTAGGGCGCCGGTCCGAACGCTGACGCATACAGCACGTTCATGGTGGGAACATCCGCGGCACGGGTCAGCAGCACGTTGACCTTGACCAGGTCGCGAAAGCTGGCGCCTGCCTCGTCCAGCACGCGTTTGATGTTGGCGACGACGAAGCCGAACTGCGCCTCGAACCCCTCCGGCAGCGCGCCATTCCCGTCGAAGCCGGGAATGCCCGAGATGAACAGCAGGTCGCCGGTGCGGGCGGCGAACGACAGCGGCGGCGATTTGACGCCGGGCGGGGCTGCGAAGTGCTTGATCGGGGGCATCGGGACTCCTTTTCGCCATGGTGAGCAGGCAAGACGAAACCACTTTGCCCATCCCGTCCTTCGGTTACAATCCGCAAATCGCGACTCAGCAAATCACGGCTCGCGCGCGTCGTATTCAGCCTTTCGTCCATATCCAGGAATCCATTCATGAAGATGTCATCCGCCCTCCGTGTCGCGCTGCTCGCTCTGACCGCTTTCGCCGGCACGATGTTCTCCTCCGCCTCCCGGGCCGACGAGGGCTTTGTGCAGCTCACGATCTACAAGGCCGGCTGGATCATCGGCGGCTCCGGCGGCGGCGGCTCGCTGACGTTCCGCGGCCGCACCTACGCGCTGTCGGCGGGCGGCCTCGATTATGGCCTGGTGTTCGGCGGCTCGAAGACGGTGCTGCGCGGCCGGGTCAGCAACATCAACCGCCCCTCGGATGTCGCCGGCGTCTATGGCGCTGCCGGTGCCGGCCTCGCCATCGGCCGCGGCGCCCGCGCCATCGTGCTGTCGAACCAGAAGGGCGCCGTGCTGGAACTGTCCGGCCGACAGACCGGGTTGATGGCGAACGCGGATCTGAGCGGATTGGCGATTACGTTGAAGTAGTCTCGCTGTCGTCCCTGCGAACGCAGGGACCCATAGCCACCGTCGATCATGATGCGAAGATTTTCGACCACCGCATCTCACCGATGGATTACGCGGTATGGCTCCCTGCGCCCGTGCGCAATTGCGCACTAGGCGGGGACGACGGTGAGTTTCATATTCAACTGTCAAACATCGCGGGCCACACGCCCGCATTCCCGCGGCGCATTACGCCCGAAGTTTTGCATTTCGTTTGCCCTCATAAATAAAGAGGGCGCAGGGAAGACCGGGTGCACGCTGCACCCGCGGTCTCATGCGCAATCGTTGCATCTAAGTGGCG
>JBBRSX010000076.1:0-28369 GCA_038244925.1 Hyphomicrobiales bacterium
CATCTTAGCTCGACTGATACGCATGCGGATCACGATCGTGCCCGCAACATCGATCCCGTGTACCTGGAATACAGACTTCGCAATATCGAGACCAATTGTGATAACCTCGCCCATGGACGGCTCCCCTCAAAGTGGTTTGCTCTAACGCAACCACCCTATGGCACTTCGATGCCGCAGAGTGGGCGCCGTCCACAGTATCAAAGCCGGAAGTCGTAGCTGGCTTAAGGCACTTCCGGTTCACCTCAGACAACGGACAAAGGATAATCGTCGTCGCGCTCGTTCCAATCCGCCATGTAGCCACTGACCTATACGGCCCTAACGTCCCGGACCGAAGCGCTTGCAGCCTTGCATGCGGCCAAATCCCGTTCGAGCGATGAAATATTCTCGAACAGTCGTCGGGTGGTGAGCTGCAGAAAATAGAAAGCAAATTGCGGGTTTTGGTAGCAAAGCTGTTTCACCTGCTCATATGTAATTTGGAGCACTTCCCCGTCTTCAATGCATTCCAGCGTTTGTGTACGTAACTGATCTGGCGCCAGTAAACCAAGCTCACCGAATATCTGTCCCGCCACAATATTTTTCCCCAGTTCGACTAGACGAAAATGTCCAGAAACTACGAGGCACATAGCATCGGCGGCATCCCCTTTGCGAAATAGTACGTCTTCGCGCTTGAACCTGCGCACGGATGTGAATGGCTTGAGCCAGTCCATCCTAAGATCACCCTGCGTGGCGCCGCGCACCTCTCTTGTCAGCCGCAGCATCTGGCGAAGGCGTAGGCCATTCAATGGTAGCAAGATGAGATGCAGGACCAAAACCGGATGAAGGCTGCCAAGATATGCATATGTGATGAAAATGAGGTTGCTGCAAATTCCAACCAATCGAAGTGGAATCATAGTCTTCATGTAAAAAGTCAGAAAGACGAGAAAGGCCGCAAGATATCCGGCCATTTCCGTGGTGCTCATGACGCGCTCCATCCCGATGCAGGCGCGACAGAACGCCATTTGTATAAACAAGTCTAGGTTCGGCGTCACCTAAAGTGCAAAGTCCAATGTGTCTTCTTCGGGTGGTCATAAGCGCCGGGTTCTACCGTGCGCAGGTTACTTCTGGTCTAGCCCGAGGAGCAGACTTCGGCAGACCGGCCCGGTTGGTGCCACGACTGCGCTATGAAGAGCGGGTTGCAACACTGGAAAATGCTCTAATCGTCGCGCATAATCAGGGAATGACTACGCCAACTATCGTCGTATTCGCTTGCCCAAAGTGCAGGCTGGCTTACCAAGCTACTCAACTGCACCGTTCAAATAAGGTGGTGGGCGAGTTTATTTGCATGAAGTGTAAGGAACTCGTCCACTCGTGGGAGAGTGTCTACGACTATGTAGTCTGGAAGCCGATCAAGATTAAACGGCCCGGCGGAAAGCAGAAGCCAAAGCGGCGTGTCCGGGGCTCTGATAGGCGTTGAAAATGACCGCGCTGCAGCTTGCGGTGGTAGATGTCGCAGTTGGGTCCAAAAACTGACTTCGACCCACGCCTTGGACACTTCTGCTTTACCCCGGCACCCTGACAACGGACATTCGGGAGTGCGGTCGGCATGTCCGAAAGGTGCTAAAGCCCGACAATATTCGATGAGTTTAAAGCCCGCATATCGCCGCCACATAAGGTTCGGTGAACGACAGGTAGCGGAGCCCCGCTGTCAATGGAATTACGGATTTGCCGCTGCGGCGGCGGTGGCCACGTATTTCGAGTAGAATTCAGCAACCCGGCCGCGCCACATGCCGACGAATGCTTCCGACGTCAGGTTGTCCACCGATTTCCACGTCTTCTTGAAGGCCGGAAGGGTATTGCCCCAGATCGCACGTCTGCACCACTTCTCGCCCTTCTCCCTGCCTTCGCTGGTGGCGCACATTGATTTCCAGGCGGCACGAGCGGGCTGGCTAATGTGCTCGGCGGCGCCTTCCCAGCCCTGCTGATGGATCAGGTAAAGATCGCTCAAGTCCGGCTTCCGGTGCGTGATCCACTCGAACAGGATGCCTTCGGTAATGACCTTGTAGGCGGCCGCGACGGCATTGTCCCGCGGATTGCGGATTTCGCCAAAGCCGAATTTGCCGAACTCATATTTGCTGAGCTGGAACAGGCCGATATAGGACCCGGTGCGTTGATCGGGGTTGAAACCGGATTCGATCTTGGCAACCGCTTTCATGAAATTGGCATCGAGACCGAAAGCGTCGGAGGCCCGCTTGATTTCTTCCACCGGCGTGCCGACCGGGATGTCCTTGAATGACCGCAAGACGATCTGCGCCGGTTTCTCGGCGGGCGGCAGTTCGGACCGCACATAGTAGATCAGATACCGGAAATCCTGTGCCGGCAACGCCGTCTTGGAGGCATCCTCGGACGTATCGCGGACCGTCGGCAGCGGCTGGGCGATTTCCTGATGGCCCAGCGACGCCAATTTTGGCCCGGTAGGATCGTCGGTGATTTCGGCTGCGGCCATCAACGGTGCGGGACCTGCTGACGTCACCGAGCCAGACTCGGCTTGAAGCGCCGCTGCAAGTCTGGCCGATGCCTCCGCATAAAGCGCAGGTGTGACCGCGGTCACTACCGCTTCCGGCATTGCATCCGGCACCGTCGCGCCGGGCCTGTTTCCGCCAGCCAAATAAACTCCAATGAACGCGATAAGACCCACGATGCAGGTGGTCTGCAAAGCCTTCATAGCCCAACTCCACGGATGGCTTTCCGCGAGACGGCTATTCGCGTGTCCATTGGCCCGTAAGAAATCCCCATGCAAAATCTTATGATTAGAATGTGGCAAAGCGAAAGCAGGGTGGACCGCGCTGCAGCTTGCGGTGGTAGATGTCGCAGTTGGATCAAAAACTGACGCCGGGCTTCATTCGGCGGAGGTCCGATCTCAGCCAGGGAACGGACATCGAGACGTGAACAAGTAGCCCCTGCCGGGGCGGTTGGAGGTAGCCGATTTAGGATCCCCCTCAAGGATAACACCAGCGACCCCGATTGTTCGTCCGACTACTCCTTGCTCTGAGACACTGGTCGAAAAACTGGGCTACCTGCCTGATGTGTCCTGGGAGTAAACGACCAAACGACGCTGCCTGACAATTTAGCCTTCTAAAGTAAATCCGATTTTTAGCGTAACTTGGTAATGGCCAATCTTGCCGTTCACAATGTGCCCGCGCGTTTGCGTGACTTCAAACCAGTCCATATTCCTGACAGTCTTACTCGCGTGCGCAATTGCCGAACTGATGGCGTCTTCGATGCTTCCTTCCGAGGAGCCGACGATTTCAAGAATCTTATATACGTGATTGGTCATTTATCCTCCAATTGTTCTGCTGCACTTCGTTTGAGACATAACGACCCATTTGCTCGTCAACCACGCTTCGCCTTCTTCCTTTTCTTCACGGTTGTACGACGCTGCGTCTTGACCATCTTTTTTGAAATAGATTTCTTTGCTGCCTTCTTCGACTTCTTGGCAACCTTTTTGGCGGTTTTTGGAACTGACTGCCTTGCAGGCATTTTCAATACCTTCTTGGCTGGTTGCCTAGGCGGAGGCATAGGCGTTTCGGGAACCGGAAAATCATAATCGGGCGTGATGCGGCCAGAGGTATCTACACCCGTTTTCTTTCGGGGCTTCTTCTTCCCAATCGCAACAACGGGTGGAGCCGAATCGGAGACAAATGCGTCTGGGGGAGTGGGGATGACTTCTAGCTTCTCGTCAGGTTTTAACGGTTCAGGTTCTAGCGCCTTGCTTGCTGCTTCAGTTGCGATATCGAAGGTGTGCTTGATGGTGTCTGCAAAACTATCAAAAAGAGACTTTTCTTTATCGTCCATGCTCTTCTCCTCCAGACCGACGACTGCAGGCTATCAGCACCGCTTGATGCACAAAAGCCCCGAAGTCTCCCTGGAGCCATCTGTCTCGCTGTGGTTTCATTCGCGTCGTTTCGGACGTGCCTTGTTGACCCCGGTCTACCTCTCATTGGTCGCGAAGCTGGCGCCGTAAAAAATCAGGATTTGACGCAGTTTTGGGCGCAACGTTTCTGAGTGACCGAGCTTATAATGCTTGGGGGCTGGAACCGTGGAGGAACGAGCATGGCATCCCAAATCGTTATGGATCACACCGGCGATACCCGGCACCACTTCGATACCGATGACCTCCAGGCGCTTGCTAAAGCCGAGCAGCGCTTCAAATCTCTGACTGCGGTGGGGTTCACGGCAGCCATCCGAGACAGTGCCGGGTCGGTGACAGTCACCAGGTCCTTCGACCCGACGGCCGAAGAAACGCTGTTTTTCCCGCGACTTGTCGGCGGATGATCGTCGTCGACACCTTCACGGTGCGGCTGACTTCTGTGATGTGCTACTCGCGACGCTGGCTGGCTGGGCGGGTGCTCTGGCTCAGAGCCGTGCGCGAGCGTCACAGGTCGGCCGAAGCTATCAGGGAGGCCAGGGGTATTACCCTCCTCCGCGAGTGGTTGTCCCCCGATCAGAAGGCTCAGTTCGACGCGTCGAGGTCCTTTGAGGTCATCGGCAGCCAGACCGGCAAAAGGTACAGGATTTCCCTAGGCAGGGGGACAAACGTCCAAGAGGTCGACGACACCGGGCGGCCGGTGATGGGCTGGTGTTTCGTCCCGTTCGGCGACTTAGTGCCGGGCGATGTCGTGCTAACTCAAAAGGTAGCCCTGGAAACGAACGAATGTGCAGCACTGGCGGTGGCCAATAGGTTTCCGGCGCGCTTTCCTTCTTAAATTGTAAGTGCGGTTCCGAGGCGGGCTTATTAAGATTCACCGAGGGTAGGACCCATCCTACGCATGAACTCGGGCCGCGACGGTTCCTTAAATTTTAATGATCCGTGCTCATGAACAGAAACGATGTTTCAAGCAAGCCCATGTCGATTAGCATTTTCCACACAGCGACCAAATTACCATCTCACTGCCAATAGGGAGTGTGACGGTGATTGATCTTCGGGCGGAATACCAACTGCAGCGACTGGCGGGTTGCTCGCACTTGCTGGCGTTCGCCTTGATATTCGTAAGAATGGTTTGGTAGTGGAACGCCGGCGCCTACAGCGAACTGTGATCCGTCATCCGGCAAAGGTCGCTGTTGGCGACGAGACGATTCACCGCTGCGTCGTGCATAACGTCACCGGCCTCGGCATCTGTGTCGAGCTCGATTTCTCAGCCGAACAACTCCCCGAGAAAATGGCCTTCAGTTTCGACAACTTCAAAACGACCCACACCTGTAAATTTATCTGGAGCGAGGGTTACTTCGCGGGTATCGAGTTCGATAAAGCTCCCTACATGGGCGACGTGAGTCGCGCCGCGGTCTTGAAGACAATACAGAAACGATATTTCAAGCAAGCCCGCGTCGATTAGCATTTTCCACACAGCGACCAAATTACCATCTCACTGCCAATAGGGAGTGTGACGGTGATTGATCTTCGGGGGGAATACCGACTGCAGCGATGGCGTTCGCCTTAATATTCGGAAGAATGGTTTGGTAGTGGAACGCCGGCGCCTACAGCGAACTGTGATCGGTCATCCAGCAAAGGTCGCTGCTGGCGACGAGACGATTTACCGCTGCGTCGTGCATAACGTCACAGGCCTCGGCATCTGTGTCGAGCTCGATTTCTCAGCCGAACAACTCCCCGAGAAAATGGCCTTCAGTTTCGACAACTCCAAAACGACCCAAACCTGTAAATTTATCTGGAGCGAGGGTTACGTCGCGGGTATCGAGTTCGATCAAGCTCCCTACATGGGCGACGTGAGTCGCGCAGCAGTCTTGAAGCCAATCAGGTCTGAGCAGATCTCGTTCGCTAAACTCAAACTGGCTCTGATCCAATCGCCCGCGAAATAGCTCGTGCCTCAATTAAAGCCGATAGGTGTTGATCACGTCGGATTTGATCGGCAATCTCCTGAATCCGGCCCGCTTTGAAATAACCCTCCACTTGGCTGCCATCGATCCCGTCTGGCTTACCCGGCAAACCCATGATCCGACTCAACTCGTCTAGTTTTACCTTGGCGCCATAACTGAAAGACGAAAGGACGTCGCACAGGTCAACATGTTGGTAGCGGGTGAAGTTGTCGTATTTTTTGTAGCGCGTGATCTGTCGCCTTCGTTGTTGAGTTTCGGAGGAACCGGAAGCCGCGGACGGTTCCTCCTGCTTGGTCATGCCATGGATTGAGTTGCCGGCTTAGCCATGCTCGGTTTCTTTGTTCGACTTGAAGCCCGTTTCTCCGCCCCGACCCGCGCTCTCTCGACGGCGGCGCGCGGAGGAGAGGTCAAGGACGCGCGCTTGCGCGCCCGCAAGGCTTGTCCTTGACTGCTCCGAGCACGCTGCCAGGCTGAGACGCGTCGGGGCCGATCTGCTGTCCGTCGGCGGCAAACGTCGCCAATCGATGCGGCCGAGGAACACGCTCACGGAGCCGTCAGGATACTCGTGAACCCGCACGATGGCCTTGACGAAGTGGGGCCTGATCCGGCTCTCCGGCAACTGCAGACGGTACGCTCTTCGATCACGCACAGCGCTTCGCGCCACGCCTGGTGCCGATCGGCAACAAACGCTGTGCCTTGCTGTTCGGCCTTGATCGCAAACGCCGCGTTATGCCCGACCATGTAATGCGCCTTCAGCCACGCATTGGCGGCTTTGCCCGGCCTGATCCCGGCAAGCCGCAGGTCCCTCGGCAGCCGGCCCTGCAGCGTGCCGAACACCCGATCGGAGCGCCCGCGCGCCTGCGGAACAGGCCGCGATATGCTCGATCCCGAGATGCGATAAAGCCCGTCCTACCTGGGTTTGTTGCGTCTTCGAGACCTTCTCGCCGGCAGACCTTCGATCCAGCCGTGGGGCGACCCGTCCTGGTGCAGCAGCATCCCCGGCAGCGGCCGGCGTGGACGCATCTTGCGGTGCGCCGAACGCTTCGGCGCCTTCCGCACCAAACCCGCCGCATGCAACGCCAGCTTCGTCACCGTGTAGCCCAGCACATAGCCATGCAGCTTTTGCAGCTGCTCGTGGAAGTGCTTCACCGTGAAGTCCGCGTATTTGTCGCGGTAAAGCCCCAGCATCCGCACCAGCTCTTCCTCCGGCGCCCGCCTCGGCGATCGCCGACCCATACGTAGGTCGACAAGCCCGTCATCGCCCTCCGCCTCGTAGCGCTCCGCCCAACGTTGAAATGTCCGCACATTAATCCCGAGAAGCTCAGCCGCCGCCACCTGCGTCAGCTCCTTCGCCTCGGTTCGATCCAGCAAATCCGAAAATCGCATCCGTCGTACACCCTCGTGAATGGATGCCGTGCCCATCGTGCCCCCATTTGTTCCAGGGCACCAAAAACGCGACACTTCACGAGCTACAAACACACGACAGATCACGCGCTACCGACAGTCGCACAGGTCAACATTGTCGTCGGTGTATCGGTGATATTAAGCTCGGTTGTGCATACCGGGTGCGAAGACCCCGTGGATCATCGCGCGGGAGCGAAGAACTGGCAAATCGAACGCACAGCCGTTGAAGATCACCATTTGGAGCGAGGCCTGAGCGATCTTATGCACGAACGATTCGATCACTTCCTTTTCCTGCCGGATCATGGTTTCGATCTTGTCGCAGAGAAACTGGCTCGCCGCAGCGCCGTCACCAAGCCCGCCGGCCAGGTATTCCCGGGCGGAATCCAGAAGAAGTCCTCGAGCAGTTGAGAAAGTGAGATAATCATGCGCGGAAAACGAATTCGAGGCGTGCGCGTTCCCCGTCAGCATGAGTGTGACCCGTGCGTCCCAACCTCCACCGGCGTCGGCCCAGATCAAGAAGCGGGCGGCACCGTGGGCGACATTCAAGGCGGCGATCTGCTGAAACCCGCAACGTGATATGCGGCGATGATTTCGTTCAGGGCGAGCTAAGGAAGATCTTGAAGCCGCTGTATTCCATCTTTCATGCAGGCGAGGGAACTCGCGGCATGACGGGCGCGTTCCATTGACTGGCCCGCCGATGAAACCAGCAAGTTTCAGGTAACGGCCCGGAGCCAATGATGCGCCTTGCTGCGAGAGTAATTTTGGCCATGTTGCTTGCGTCCGCCGGATGGAGCGCCGCATCGGCCCAGAGCCTTAACCAGATTTTCCAGGACATCGGCCGCCTTGGGCAACCGCGAAGAGCGGCGATTCGGGCCGAGTGGGGAAAGATTTCACAAGGGGAGGTCCTTTGTGTCGACAACCGGCTTCGGCGCGCTCGCAGGTCCGTCAACATCCTGATAGACCGAGGCATCGGCCCCACGGACATCCGTGTCTCTGCCATCGTTAGCGACTGCCGCGCCGATCGCGACCCCGATAGCGCGAACGTCACGGCGACGCCGAGCTTCAATTGCCGTGCCGCGACCCAGCCGGACGAAATGGCGATCTGCGCCAATCCCGAACTCGCGCGTCTCGATCGCGCTGTCGTTGAAGGCTACGAGCATGTGCTCGGCAGTGACGGTAACGGCGCGGCGAAAAGCGTGGCTGAGCCCCTACTGCGCCGTCGTCACGCTTGCGGGCCCGACATCGATTGTATCAAGCGCGTGCAATTGACGGCCATCGCCGCCTTTCAGGCGCGTGGTGCGCCGGTCCTGGTCCCTGCCCCGGCGCAGGTGACCGCGCGTGACAAGGCCGCGTATAGCGTTGCCGGAATGCAGCTCGGCAACAATGTCGGTGTCGGGAGTGCAGATTATCGCGACTATACCTGCGCGCCCAGCGAACAATATGCCGGCTTCACCGGTTGCCAACGTCAGACGGCTGAGCGCTCGCGCCGCCGACGCATATCCGAATTCACATCGTTTCTACACGCCGCCGACGGGTCCGCGGTTTACATCAACCAGAACCTCGATCCCGTTGCCATGGACGAGAACGATGCTCATGACGAGATCGGCCGATTGTCGGAAATGCTTGGCAAGGCGACGCTGCTTCCGACGCAAGACACCATGGGCGTGCCAAGCAACCTGATCGCGTCCTGGGGCGCGGTCTCATTGCAGCCGCTGGACGCAGCGCGCCGGTCAGAGCTTGCGGCAGGTACCGATGACAAAAGCGGCATCCTAATCGACACCATCGGCAGCCCGCAGAGGTCGGCGCAACTGGGCCTGCCTATCTATCGTCTTGGCGGCGGCGCCGGTTATGTCTGGTGGGCCAGTTGGAACGGTCGCGGTCGCGGCGCCCTGCGCATGCTGGCGATCGACGCGTCGCGGTTGCCCGGCGCGGCCGCAGAGGCCAAGCCATCGGCAGAACCAGCAACGATCGTTGCTCCGACACCGGCCGTCGTGACCGCCCCGCCGACTTGGCCCTCGCTGGAAGCGCCAAAGCCGGCCGACGCAACACGGCCCGGGCTGTCCATTGCTGCGCAATCGGCGCAAAAGACTGTAGAGCCGGCCCCAGTAACTGCTCCGCAGGTCAAGAAGCCTGCGGTGGCGGCCACCCCAACGACGGATATGCGCGTGGTCGGCCCCCCCATCGCGCTACACCCGACGGCAGCGACGCCGACGCCTGCACCGAAGAGCGCAGCAGGCGGAAATGGCCTGGTAATCTTTTTGATCGCGCTAATCGTCGTGCTGCTCGGCGCTGTCGGATATTTGCTTAGAAAATCCCGCATTGTCCCGCCCGTTGCCGTTACATCGACCGCTGCTGGCGTGATCGCAACGCCTACGCCGGCCCCTGATGTACCCGTTGCGACTAAGCCAGAAAGGATGAATTTGACGGCACTCGCTCCCGCCGAGTCGCCGGCCAGCGTCGCCCTTTCGGCAACTCCGATGGATGCGCCACAGCCGACGAAGCGATAGCGCCCGCTGCCAGCGAAGTGGTGGAGCGATCCCAGCTGTAACGCGTTTCTCACTTCTACTGGATCAAAGAGAAATCTGAAATTGCATGCGATGCTCCGCGCCGTACTCTCGAAAGCTGACAACGAAAAATGAAGCCGCGCCAAATAGCGCAAAATGTTCGCCGACTTAGAAAGATTTTGAGCGCGAATTAGGTTTGCGAGCGAGAGCGTCAACGGCTTATGATGTGTGTTCGGTCCGAATACGATCTCAATCCACTTCATGTCGACCCGTCATATCGCAACCGATGCAACTGTTCTCGCGCGCAACGATTTGACCAAGCAGTCAACTAAGACCGGCCACTAAGCACACGATGGAGACCGAGACACGGCGCACCGAGTGCGGTGAAGCGATGAAAACCCACTAAAGTCGTGTTTTCAAGGTGCCATCGCACGAGGTGGCACACATTGAGGAAGGTATTCGCCCGCCTACTGACGCTGCCGTTCGCGGTTCTCATCCGATTTATGGTGACGTATGGCGACCGGAAGACCTTTGGCGGGGATGAGCGTCTGATGAAACCGCGATGTTTTCGGAGGCCTAACGCTTTCCCGGACTTGCGCGATCGGAGGCACTTTTTCTCGATGCATCAACAACCCGACCCACCTTTGCCGAAATATCCGCGGCTGCGGTTTTTACGCCGGTAAGAGTCAGGCCTTGCGTGGCAGCTTCTTCTTTAACGGCATCGACAACCTTTCCGGCGACAGTCGCTACGCGGTCGGTTTGTTCGGCGGCAAATTGCGCGGCCTTTGCTTTTACGGTGTCGCTGGTATCGCCTAGGTAATCGGCCTCGATCTCAGTTCCCGGCAAAGCAGCTGCAATGCCCACGCCAATAGCGATTCCTATGGCGCCCAGCGCCAACGGCTGGGCCCTGAAGAGATCCGAAAGATTTGACCGAACACTATCAAAAATCTCCGCACTGGATCCGGGGATCGACGGAATATACTCGGAGGCCTTATTGGCGTATTCTCGCCCATAGTTGTATCGTAACCTTTGAGAAGTGCGATATTGTAAGCATTGGTCGCGCTTGACGCCTCCCGGCGAACTAATGGTTTCATTACCTCTCCCGGCCACAGTCGCACCTCGTCTGCATATCACGGTCAGGCTTTAGTAAAGCGCCGCTACTCTGACCTCAACCCGGCGCGGCGACTAATGTCTTTTTCCGGGTCACATCGATATGGTGCGGCTCATTTGGCACAAGGGGCGCTTCGTAGCCGCCGAGCGTGACCCCAAGCAATTCGAAAATCCGGCGGCTGATCTTCTCTTGCGCCTTTCGAAGAGCTTGCGAATTCGCAATCATCAACTCGTTTGTGTACCTCGCAGAGACGCCTTGTAAACTGTGACCCATTAGGAAGCTGATCAGCATCTCAGAAATCTCCAGCGAGACTGCGATGCTGCGGAACGTATGCCGTAGCGCGTTGCCAGCGACTGGAAGGCCCGAACGATGACCAGCTTGACGAACGCCCGGGAAGACAAGATCGGGAGCCGCAATCTCATGGTGCGGCTTCTTGCGCTTAATAACCCGAACCTCGCCGCGCTTCATCCCGCGAAGGCCCTTCATCGTGATGGTTTGTGGAGGCGCGTTAATAGCCAGCGCCAGCGCGAAGGCAATCTCTCCCGTGATAGGTAATGAGATATCATTTCCAGCTTTCGCATTCCGAATGGTCATGCGTCGCGTGACAGGATCGATATCGCTCTCGCGGATCATAGCAAGCTCGGTTGGCCGACAGCCGGTTAACAACGCCGTGAGATGATAGCCCTTGTGAACCGGGCTCTCCAAGGCGTCCCACGACTTGCGCCATGCCCCGAAGTCGGGGAAGTCGAGCACCGCCTTCGAAACCTTCACCTTGCCCAGACGAATGCCCGAGGTCGGCGAAGCCGCCGGGTTGAGCGTGCGATCGAGCCGCGCCTCTTCGCGGTAGCAAGCTCGAATGAGACGGGCGCAATGGTCCGCCGTTGTCGGGATCGTCTTTGAGAGCTTCGTATGCCATGTCTTGACGGCTCGAGGGTTGGCGGACATCTCTGCGAGGGTCCATCCGTCCCATTGGGGCATGATGTGCGCCTCGGACAGCTTGCACGCATTAAGCCACCATCGCGGCGGCTTCCCCTTCGCTTCGGCTTGCACCTTGAGATGGGTAAGGTAGCCCTCGAAGGCCGCGCGGAATGGCATTGCTTGGCGCCTGCCTGGAGAAGCGGTACCAGCGGCGACCGAACCCGAATAGATCAGGGCCTGCTTGCGCGCCTCATCCACGTCCATCGCAGGCCAGTTGCCGATCGTTTTAAAGACCGACGACCGTTTGCCCTTGATTCGGCTCTGTTGGCGGAAGCGCCAGACGGACGACTTGCCCCCTAGGAAGATCGACAGGCCAAATACCCTGCTGTCGGGATAATAGCCAAGTAAATTGGCATCCTCGTCGGCAAATTCGCGCAACGCTTCCACATGTTCATCGGTAAGCAAACGTGGCTTTCGCTTCGCATTTGGCTCGCTCAGGGCTGGAGGCTTGCGGTTTTTTACAGTTGAAAATCGTTGTGCCATCGTGATGTCGCTATGATGCCATTTGCCTAGTTCGGATGCTGGATTTTCAGCCGCCGATGCATCACAGATAACAACAGAAGCCCGGGAAACATGGGCTTTAGTGAATGTTTTCGGGCCTAACTTGCGACATGGTAAAAAGTTGGCTGATTAGATTGGGAAGCTGCCGTTCTACCATTGAACTACGCCCGCCTGGTTATCCTTTAAAATCAGTTACTTCTTGCACTTTTTGGCTCGGTTTTTTGTCTTGGTGCGTGTTGCACCGTTCCGAGCCCCCTTGTTGCACCACGACTTATAGCATCCGAAAATGCGGGGCTCAAATCGTTTACGGCTGGTCGGAGTTGCAGCTGAGAATGTCTGCTTACCGCGCAAAACCGGAAGTAAATCGGCGGATCGGCAAACGACGCGATTGACCCTTAGCTGACTCCTCCACACGTCAGCTATGATATGTTGTGCCTTTCTTCATCGCAGGAGATAGACTGACGTGTCCGACACCCAGAAACTGACGCCCGCACTCTCGATGCCTGGGCGCGACCTGCTGAGGCGAGAAATATATAAAGGACTGGCGGACAGAGCGGCTGGCCGCGTCAAAGACCTCGATGTTGACGCCATCCTTGCCAAAGGAAAGGAGCTATTCCAGAAGCGCTCAATCTCCAATCTAAGGCAATTCGGAGTTGATGGTCGAAAGACGCTCTTCTTGCTGCTTCTCCTTTTCGCGATCCCCGCGGACGACTGCTCCGCGCAGACACCGCCGCCGCCAGCCGACGAACATGCGCTCGAGCGCGTGCCGCCGACGGTCGTGGAGAGATTGGCGACCCGCTTTTCGCTAGGCGCATTCGCCGGCCGCTTCGAGGAGACGCTGCTCGGCGCGGTCCGCGAAGCCGTGGGCGAAGGGACCATCCAACACCAGGGCGACGCTGGAGATAGCATCTATTGGCTTTGTTATAGGCGCGCGCAGCATCGACTATGGGTCGTGTCCAGCGGAGAGATGGGCGGCCCGGACCATCTCGTCACAGAGATCGTCGAAGAGCTCACCGAGAAGGACACCGAGACCTCGACCGATTGCGCCATCATCCCGGAAAAGTTCGCGCCCCTCGTCTTCGACGGCAAGCTGCATTTAGGTATGTCGCGTTTGGAGGTGGTCACGGCGCTGGGACCGCCGTCGAAGTCGGAAGCTGCTCGGATGGTGTATTCTCACGACGGAAAGCTCGCAGACGGTTTCGATGAGAACGCATGGCTCATTCTCCAATTTCGTGAGGAAAAGCTCGTGTCCATGCGCGGCGGCAAGACCACGACGAATTGAAGTGGCTGCTAGCAGCGTTCATGCTTCACAGCGTGATGCGAGCGAGTCACCCTCGTTCCCGCACGATCCCCATCACATACCCCAGCTTCTCCACCACCTTCGGCGAAAGCAAGCCAAGGGCACTTGGTCATCCACTTTGGCTTCGATGCCCCCGAAGCAGCGGCCGAACTGACCCAAGGTGATGAGCAGCCGGGATCAAAAGTTCGACGTTTGCGGATGCGATTGAATCCGTCTGTCGCCTCATGTCGCCTTTGAAGGATAGATCGGACCTGCCTAAGAGCGGTCCAAAACGACGCGATTGGCACAAAACGGACCTGACTATCGCGGCGACAGATGTCCGTTGTCGACGGCTTAGCGGAAATGCCGACGTCAGGGGCCGAAGTCAACTTTTGACCAGGCTGCGTGAAAACTCAAAAGTTCGAAGCGGGACGAGAACGATATTCTCAAGTTCGCGTTCAAAATGGAATTCGCTTGGACCCAACTCGGACATGAATAGCCGAGTAGGTTTTGATGTCGCAACAGAAAAATCCTGGCATAGGTTTGTCACAACCGCTTCAGTAGCCGCCGTGACGGCATTGATGGACGCGCCCGATAGTGATTATATCTTCAAACACTTCCTCGAACCACGGAGCGCTCTTATGAAGCGGAATTGCAAATTCGTTCTCAGCAGCGCTACGCTGGTGGCGGCGCTATGCACTGCAGCGTTCGCACAGAGTGCACCGCCCACTTACCAAGCCGATCCGAGCGTTTATAAGCTTATTTTTGAGGATCAGAATTTCCGCGTCATAGCCGGAACATGGGCACGGGCGTGACCGACAAACCGCATTCTCATCCGGTCGCTTCGGTGGTTTATGCGCTTACAGACTGTACGTTGCAGGTGACTTCGGCCGATGGAAAAACTGTGACAGTCACTCCGAAGGCAGGCGGCGTAGCCGCCGCACCAATAACGGCGTCACATACGGGTCGCAATGTAGGTCCAGCCGAGTGCCGGACGGTCTTTGTCGAGCGCAAGTAGCTCGGCCAAATCGCCTGATCTTATAATCGAGATTATCAGGAGGCCGCGTCTTCACGCGGCTCCGATAGCGCCATCCGCCGTGATGTTCCCATGGGCTTCCTCCCCCGCTCTTAACCGAATGCAAAGATTCCAGATGCGCCGGTTCATGACGGTGCTATGATGCATCTAGGGGTTGGTGGCGTATGGCGGGGCGTGGATACACGATATTTGACTCAGGCATTGGCCGGTGCGGCATCGCATGGGGCCCACTGGGCGTCATTGGCGTGCATCTCCCCGAGGCCCGAGAGATCGATACGCGGCGGCGGTTGTTCCAGCTCTATCCCGATGCCCGCGAACTTGCCGCTCCCCTGAATGTCGAGATCGCGATCGAGGGCATCGCCGCCCTGCTGCGCGGCGCGGCCAGCGACCTTTCCGATGTCACGCTCGACATGAGCGGCATTCCCGCCTTCAACCAGCGCGTCTATGCGATCGCCCGCGCCATCCCGCGCGGCGAGACCCGCACCTATGCCGAGGTCGCAAGCACCATGCGCGCATCGGGGGCGGTCTATTCGGTGGCGCAGGCCATCGCCCGCAACCCGTTCATGATCGTCGTGCCCTGCCACCGCGTGCTCGAGGCCGGCAACTATGCCGACAAGATCTCACCGAACGGCGGCGCCATCTCCAAGCGGCGACTGCTCTCGATCGAGGGCGCCCACCTGACATCCAGCAAGACGCTGTTCGACGTCCTGCTGCCGGTTGCGCCGCCGCGGGCCCATAACTAAATTTATGGGATGACCGCAACCACGCTCCTGAACGGCAAATCCATCACCGTGTCCGACTTCCGCTGCGACGCCGGCCCCGGCGACGCGCCGTTCGCGGAAGCACATCGCTGCCACTCGATTTCCTATGTCCGCAAGGGCAGTTTCGGCCTGCGCTGCCGCGGCAGGTCGCATGAGCTGGTGGCAGGATCAGTCATGATCGGCCATCCCGGCGACGAATATCTTTGTACCCACGAGCACGTCTGCGGCGACGAGTGCCTGTCGTTCTTCCTGAGCCCCGAACTGGTGGAAACCATTGGCGATCAGAACGCGATCTGGCAGGTCGGTTGCGCGCCGCCGCTGCCGGAACTGGTGGTGCTCGGTGAACTCGCGCAATCGGCGGCAGATGGCAGCAGCGACATCGGCCTCGACGAAATCGGCCAGGTGCTGGCAAGCCGCTTTGTCGAGGTGGTCACAAGCAGGCGGCGCAAGGCCGTCTTTGGCGCCGCCCGCGACCGCCGCCGCGCGGTGGAAACCGCGCTGTGGATCGACGCGCATTCGCACCAGGCGATTAGCCTGGAAGGTGCCGCCGAACAGGCCGGAATCAGCCCGTTCCATTTCCTGCGGCTGTTCTCGGATACGCTTGGCGTCACCCCGCACCAGTATCTGGTCCGCTCGCGGCTGCGCCATGCGGCGCGGCGCCTCGCGGACGACGACAGCGCGATCACCGATATCGCCTATGACGTCGGCTTCGGCGACCTCTCCAATTTCGTGCGCACCTTCCACCGCGCCGCCGGCGCCTCGCCCTCGCGATTCCGTCAGGCGTCGCGCGGCGACCGCAAGATTTTCCAAGAACGGTTGGCCCTCAACTGACTAGGGTCGCTCCAGGCCGCGCGGCATTTCGCGCGCTTCACTGGAGAATACCATGTACGACCACATCGGCTTGCGCGTCGGCAATCTCGACGCCAGCGTGCGCTTCTACAGCGCCGCCCTCGCTCCCCTCGGCTATGTGCTGTGCTCGCGCGACGATTCCGGCGCCGGCTTTGGACCGAAGGGGGAGCCCGCGCTCTGGCTGCATCTGCATAAGGGATCTGTGGGCACCGGCGCCCATGTCGCCTTCCGCGCGCCGGATCATGCCGCGATCGTAAAATTTCATGCCGATGGCCTGAAGGCCGGCGGCCGCGACAATGGCGGCGCGGGGCCGCGCGCGGATTACAGCCCGACCTATCATGCGGCGTTTTTGATCGATCCTGACGGGAATAACGTCGAGGCGGTTTGTACGTGAGGCGCTGCTCCTAACGACCGTCATTCCGGGGCGACGCGAAGCATCGAAACCGGAATCTCGAGATTCCGGGTCTGGTCCTTCGGACCATCCCGGAATGACGATTCTCATTCCCGTATGAAGGACTCGCTCCATGGCTTCCATCCAAAAGGACATCCCCCTCGACGCCACGCCTGCCGAAGTCTGGGACGCGGTGCGCGATTTCGGCGCGCTGCATACGCGGCTGGTGCCGGGCTTCGTCACCGACACCAAACTCGACGGCGACGCCCGCATCGTCACGTTCGCCAGCGGCAACGTCGCGCGCGAGCTGCTGGTCGGTTGCGACGACGAGCGCAAGCGGCTCGCCTATGCGATCGCCGCCAACGAGCGCGTGCAGCATTACGCCGGTACTGTCCAGGTGCTCGCCGACGGCGCCGCGCGCAGCCGGATGATCTGGAGCGTCGATGTGCTGCCGAACGAGATCGCGCCCTTTATCTCGGTGCAGATGGATCTGGGCGTGCTGGCGATGCAGAAGAAACTGGGGCGCGGCGCCGCATGATGTCGGCGGCGGTAATCATTCCGGGGCGATGCGCCAGCATCGAACCCGGAATCTCGAGATTCCGGGTCTGGTCCTTCGGACCATCCCGGAATGACGACCGCTATTGACCACGCCTCACGACAACACCGGCCGCGCCGTCGGCACCTGAGCCGGCTTCGGCCCCCATCGCGTGAGGATCACGCTGAGACAGGACAGCACGCCGAGCACCACCATCGAGGCGGAGGCCAACACGAAGAAATCCTGCGCGGTGGCGTTGTGGGTCGACAGCCACCAGCCGCCGGTGCCGATGAACAGCAGCCGCGCGGTCTGGGCCATCACAGGGCCGATCACCTTGGCCGCGCCCTGCGACGAGAAATACATCGACGACGCCAGGCCGATGAAGGCGTACATCGGTGCCGCCGTCGACAGATACTGATGGCTCGCCGCGCGCACGCTGGCGTCGTGAGTGAAGAGGTTGACCCATACGTCGGGGAAGATCGCGATGAAGGTCGCGATTCCGCCGACCGCGAGGAACGATACGAATCCCGCGGTCCAGGCCACGCGACGCGCCCGCGCGATGCGGCCCGCGCCGACCGACATGCCGATCATCGGCACCGAGGCGATGCCGACCGCGAACGACACCGACGTCAGCAGGAATTCGAGCCGCGCGCCGATGCCGTAGCCGGCGAGGATTTCGGTGCCGAAACTCGCCAGCATATGCGTGAAGATGCTGATGGTCAGCACCGACTGCAGCGGCGAGAAGCAGGAGACCGCGCCGACCCTGAGGATGTCGAAGAACATCGCCCCCTGAATCTTGAGGCCGAAGATCTTTGGCACCACGCGCGACCGTCCCGAAAACAGATACCAGGACATCACGGAGATACTGATGAGATAAGCCGTCAGTGAGCCCGCGGCGACGCCGCGCATGCCGAATTGCGGGATCGGGCCGAGGCCGAGACCAAGCGTACCGCCGAGAATGATCTGGCACACCGCGGACGACAGCATCATCAGCGACGGCAGTTTCATGTTGCCGGTGCCACGCAGAACGCCGGCCATGGTGTTCATCAGCCAGGGCGCCACCGCGCCGCCGAAAAATATCTGCGTATAGGCGATGGCTTGCGTCAGCACGTTGCCGCGACCGCCGAGCAGTTCCAGCAATTGGGGGCCGAAGATCAGCATGCCCAGCATGAAGGTCAACCCGAAGCAGATACCGATCAGCAGCGCATGCGAGGCCAGCGTCGAGGCGCGCTCGACATCGCCGGCGCCGAGCGAACGCGCGATGGCAGAGGCCACGCCGCCACCCATCGCACCGCCGGACATCGTCATGGTCAGGATCACGCAGGGAAACACCAACGCCATCGCCGCCAGCGACTCGACACCGAGCCGGCCGATATAGGAGGTCTCGGCGATGACCACGCAGGTGCTGGCGCTGAGCGCAATCACGTTGGGCCAGGCGAGCCACAGCAGCGTCGGCAGAATCGGGCGGTCGAGCAGCGCGTTCTTCTCCGGCGGTGGCGGCGGCGGAAGCGGGCGCTCATCCTCGTCCACAGGCAATTCGGCGACGGCAATATCGGGCATCTCATCTCCCGCGCGCAGTCTAATCGCTGCGCCGCGGGGTTGTCCTACCACGATCGGGCGGGATTCCCTGTGCATGGGGCGCAAGGGGGGCCTGCACGATTGCAGGCGAACGGGTTTTTCTACCCGATCGACCAGACAAACGGCGCGTTTCCAGCCGCCGACGGCTTCAAATGCACAGGAATGTGGCGGCCACAGCCGGCCGCCAGGCCCTCGAACAGGCCCCGGAGAACATTGGCGCAGGCCGGGTGATAATCGCTGACATCGGCCATCAGCTTCCAGCTCTGCTGCCGCACTTCGAACGCACCTTCCGAGGCGCTGATCTCGGCGACATCGTCCTGCGATTCGAACAGCACGCGCAGGAAGGCGACGAACTCTTTTGCCGAACCCGTGGCGGCCGATCCTTGGCCGATCGCAAAACCCTGCGCGATCTCGTGGAAATACTGCATGCCGATCAGCTTGCCGGTGAGATGCAGCAGATAGCTGGCATCTTCGGGACCGAACACCTGCACCAGCACTGGCGCTGCGGTCTTCACATATTCCATGGCGTAATTCCGATAGGCTTTTTCCAGCCGCGGTTTTGGCCAGCTGTCGACCGGCAGCGCCGGCGCGGTGGCGGGATCGAACATCGGCGCTTCGAGATGGCGTGCGAACACCATCCGTGCATCGAGATCGAGCGGATGGTCGTATTCGCAGTAATAGCCTTCAAGTCCGTCCTGACCATCGACACTTTGCTTGGTGCAAACGAAGCCGAGATTGAGATTACCCAGCGCCACGCCGTTGTTGCCGTGCCAGCCGCGCAGCATCGCGCGCGAGACTTCGCCGGGCACGCCACAGATCGCGGTCCCGCGCCAGATCCAGCGCGGCGGCGGATAGCGAATCCAGGCCTTGGCGTCGCTCTCGTACATGTATTCGACATGGACGCCGCCGATCCAGTTCGAGAGATAGTGATAGCGCGCGGCGGCGACCGCGGGCGGCAGATGATCGAGGCCGAGTTTCTTCAGTCCCGGCAGGAAGCGTTCCTGCTGCTGGCGACGAAACACCCGGAATACGAATTCGGCGGCGTCCGCCGTACCGCGCCGGCTGACCACGGTGAGGATGAGCCCGGTGAAAAACGCGTGGTAGAGATCGGCGACGCTGCGCCATTTCGCCCATTGCGCTTCGCGCGCGCTCTGATCTCCGGTCATTTCCGCTCCCGTCTTATTGGGCATGAGCGGGCTCACAAAGTTACAAGAAATTCATGGCCAACCTGATGAACGTTCGCACCGATGCCGCGTTGTAATGGCGTATTTCAGGGAACCTACCATGCGCAAAAATCTGATATTGGCAATCTCAATTGGCGCCATGACGCTCCCATTGGCCGGTTGCAACGACCCGCAGGACACCAAAACCGCCGAGCAGAGCTATGGCGCGTCCCCCGATCTGCCCGCGCCGCAGAGTTCCCTGATCCCCACCATCAATGTCGCGACCGCGACGACGTGGCCTAAAGGCGCCAAGCCCACGGCCGCCAACGGAATGGCTGTAAGCGCCTTTGCCACCGGCCTCGACCATCCACGCGCGGTGTACGTGCTGCCCAACGGGGATGTGCTGGTCGCCGAAAGCAACGCGCCACCCAAGCCGGATGACGGCAAGGGCATCCGGGGCTGGGCGCAGAAATTTTTCCAGAAGCAGGCCGGGGCGGTCACACCCAGCGCCAATCGCATCACGCTGCTCCGCGACGCCGATGGCGACGGCACGGCCGAAACCCGCAGCGTATTCATCAGCGGCCTCCACTCGCCTTTCGGGATGGCGCTGGTCGGCGAAGATTTTTATGTCGCCGACACCGATGCGATCATGAAGTTTCCCTATCACGCCGGTGACACCAAAATCACCGCCCCGGGCGTCAAACTCGCAGACCTCCCTGCCGGCACCATAAATCATCACTGGACCAAGGATCTAACGGCCAGTCCGGATGGAACGAAGCTCTATGCGACGGTCGGCTCCAATAGCAATGTGGGAGAGAACGGCATCGAGGCCGAAAAGGACCGCGCCGACGTTCTGGAGGTCGACCGTGCCAGCGGCAAGTGGCGGGTGTTTGCCTCCGGCTTGCGAAATCCCAACGGACCATCGTGGCAGCCGCAGAGCGGGCAGTTGTGGGTGACGGTGAATGAGCGGGATGAACTCGGCGACAATCTCGTGCCGGACTATATGACCTCGGTGAAGGATGGCGCCTTCTACGGCTGGCCCTACTCGTATTATGGCCAGCATGTCGATACTCGTATGCAGCCGCAACGTCCCGATCTCGTCGCGAAAGCGATCCCGCCGGACTACGCGCTCGGCGCCCATACCGCCTCACTCGGCCTCACCTTCAACACCGGCAATCAGTTTCCGCCGGAAATGCAAGGCGGCGCCTTCATCGGCCAGCACGGCTCCTGGAACAGGAAACCGCGCGCGGGCTACAAGGTGATCTTCGTACCGTTCAAAGACGGCAAGCCGGCAGGCAAGCCACAGGACATCCTGACCGGATTTCTCAACGACAAGGGCGAAGCGCAGGGACGGCCGGTCGGCGTGCGCATCGACAAGGAGGGCGCGTTACTGGTCGCCGACGACGTCGGCAATACGATTTGGCGTGTGACCGCCGCGACAAAGTCGGCTTCCCGTTAGGCACCGCCGCCCGATCGATTGACTTGGCCTCCTGCGAAACTAAGGTCGCGGGTTGTGCCGGAGGAATCGATTGAATGACACTACCAATGAGCTGGGATGAGTGGACGCGACACGACGGAACGGCGCTGGCCGCGCGCGTCCGCAACGGCGAACTGACCGCCGCTGAATTGGCGAAACAGGCGGCGGCCGGGATTGCCAAGGTCAATCCCGCGCTATCCGGCGTCGTCGAGGTGTTCGAGGACGCTGTCGCGGATCCCGGCAAGGCCGGCGCCAATCTCGACGGGCCCTTTGCCGGCCTGCCTTTCCTGATGAAGGATCTCGGCCCGACGATGAAGGGCCGCCTGCAGGAGATGGGTTCGCTGATCATGCGCGGCAATCGCGCGGCGGCTGATACATTCCTGACCGGTAAATTTCGCACAGCCGGACTCAATCTGATGGGGCGAACGACGACGCCCGAATTTGGCGTCTGCAGTTCAGCGGAAAATCCCGCCGTCTATGTCACGCGAAATCCCTGGAATACCGACTACACCACCTGCGGATCGTCGGCCGGCAGCGCCGCCATGGTCGCGGCCGGTGTGGTCCCGATCGCGCATGCGACCGATGGCGGCGGTTCGATCCGTATTCCCGCCGGCGTCAACGGCAACATCGGACTGAAGGTCTCGCGCGGCGTGTTCTCGCTGGCGCCGCTGATGTCCGATCTGACCGGGCTGGTCTCGATCCAGGGTTGCCAATCGCGCTCGGTGCGCGACACCGCGGCTTTCGTCGATGCCTGCCGAGGTCCCGCGCCCGGCGAGTTCATGCCGTTCTGGACCATGCCGGAGCCTTACACCGAGATGATCAAGCGCGATCCGGGCAAGCTTCGCATCGCGCTGTCGCACCAGTGGGGTGAGTATCGCGCGACGCCGCAGATCGCGGCCGAACTCGAACGGATCGGGAAATTCCTCGAAGGCCTCGGCCATCACGTCGATTACGCGCTGCCGGAAGTCGACTTTCGCACCGCCTTCGAAGCCCAGACGATGTGCTACGTCAGCAATTTTGCACAAGTGATCGGCAACATGCTGGCCGCGCGCGGTCTCGACCGGCCACCGGCGGATCTGATCGAACCCGTCAACATCCGGATCTGGGAGGCCGGCCGGCATACGACATTCGCCGAGCGGGCGCGCATGCAGGCGGTGTTCAACACCACCTCGCGCGGCTTCGGCGATTTCTTCGAACAATGGGACATTATCCTGACGCCGATCACCGCGCTGCCGACGCCGAAGGTCGGCACCACGGAATATCTGACCATTAGCGACAATCCGTCCGTCGCGGACTGGTTCGGCAATCTCTGGCACAATTTCGCGTTCACGCCGCTCGCCAATCTCTGCGGCATTCCCGCAATCTCGCTCCCGCTCGCGGCACAAGAGCACGGACTGCCGCTCGGCATCCAGGCGCAGGCGAAACAAGCCAATGACGGTTTGCTGCTGCAGCTCGCGGCCCAGATCGAACGGGCGATCGGCGGCAAGTGGAACGCCGGACAAAAGCCCGGCGTGCACGTGACGAGCGTGAATTAGACTTTGAAATGCTTGGAGAGCTTCAGGCCCTGGGCCTGATAGTTCGAACCGATCTTCTGGCCGTACATGGCATCGGGCCGCGACAGCATTTTCTCGTAGACGAGGCGGCCGACGATCTGGCCGTGTTCGAGAATGAACGGCACCTCGCGCGACCGCACTTCGAGCACCGCGCGCGAACCCTGCCCGCCGGCGCCGGCATAGCCGAAGCCGGGATCGAAGAATCCGGCATAGTGGACCCGAAACTCGCCGACCAGGGGATCGAACGGCACCATCTCCGCGGCGTAGTCCGGCGGCACCTGCACGGCTTCCTTCGAGGCCAGGATGTAGAACTCGCCGGGATCGAGAATGAGGCTGCCGTCGGGCCGCGCCTCGATCGGTTCCCAGAACTCGCCGACCGCATAGCCGCCGCGGCGGTCAATATCGACCACGCCGGTGTGGCGCTTGGCGCGATAGCCGACGAAGCCGCCGGCATTCTCGCCGGACAGATCGACCGACAGCGCGACGCCGTTGGCCAGATCCGCGTCGTCGATATCAACCAGCCGCTCGGCGGCATGCAGCGCATCGAGTTCACCGGCGTTGAGGATGGCGTCGCCGGTGCGGAACCGCACCTGGGACAGCCGCGAGCCCTCGCGCAGCAGCACCGGAAACGTCTTCGGACTGATCTCGGCATAGAGCGGGCCGTGATAGCCGGCGCCGATCATGTCGAAGCGACGCGTGCCGTCGGCGATCACACGGGTGAACACATCCAGCCGCCCGGTCGAACTTTTTGGATTTGCGGCGGCAATGATCTCGCGCGGCAGAGCAAGACTTTCCAGCAACGGGACGATGTAGACGCAGTTCGTCTCCAGCACCGCGCCGTCGGAGAGGTCTATTTCATGCAGCTTCAATTCGTCGATGCGCTCGGCGACGGTGGCGCCCGGACCCGGCAGAAAGCTCGCGCGTACGCGGTAGGCGATGTCGCCGAGCCGCAAATCGAGGCTCGCCGGCTGGATCTGGCTTTCGACGAAGGGGTATTCAGGCAGGATAAGGCCCGCATCCGCCATCGCCGCGATCATGCGGTCGGGCAGAATTCCGTTGGCGTCGGGCGGCAGCGTAAACGACACGGCGAGGTCCTCTGAGGTGCCCACGGGATGACCCGAATGCCATCCAAACCCCATAAATAAGGGCTTTTACGGGTTATCCGAAGGGCGCCTTGACGGAAAGGGCGCGAAGGAATATCAGCATGACTTATCCCGTGGTGATTTGAGCCGGCCGGCTTGCAGCCACGTTAAATAAGTAGCTAAACAGGCCGGGGACACGTGTGATCCCGGCCTGTGGAAATTTTTCCAGGCCGGTTTTTTGTGACCATTTTCCTGAATGGTCACACGATGGAGGTCACATGTCTGAGGCTAATTCCACCACCCGTTATCGTCCCGAAACCAAGCTGGTTCATGCCGGCGCCCTGCGCTCGCAATATGGCGAGACCTCCGAGGCGCTGTTCCTCACCCAGGGCTTCATCTACGACACCGCCGAGCAATGCGAGGCGCGGTTCAAGGGCGAGGATCCCGGCTTTCTCTATTCGCGCTTTTCCAATCCCAACATCTCGATGTTCGAGCGCCGCATGATCGAGCTCGAAGGCGCGGAGGCCGCGCGCGCGACCGCGACCGGCATGGCCGCGGTGACCACCGCGATCCTCGCACCGCTGAGGGCCGGCGATCACGTGGTGGCGGCGAAGGCGATGTTCGGCTCCTGCCGCTATGTGGTGGAAGATCTGCTGCCGCGCTACGGCATCCAGTCGACGCTGGTGGACGGTCTCGACCTCGACCAGTGGCGCAAGGCGATGCGGCCGAACACCAAGTCGTGCTTCCTCGAAAGCCCGACCAATCCGACGCTCGACGTAATGGACATTTCGGCGATCGCCGAGATCGCGCATCAGGGCGGCGCGCGGCTGATCGTCGACAACGTGTTCGCGACGCCGATCTGGCAGAGTCCGCTGACGCTCGGCGCCGACGTCGTGGTCTATTCCGCGACCAAACACATCGACGGCCAGGGCCGCTGTCTCGGCGGCATCATTTTGTCCTCGGAAGCGTTCATCGCCGAACACATCCACAACTTCATGCGCCAGACCGGCCCGTCGATGTCACCGTTCAATGCCTGGGTGCTGCTGAAGGGGCTGGAGACGCTGGCCGTTCGGGTACGCGCGCAGACCGAGACCGCGGCAAAGATTGCGGACGCGCTCGCCAGCCATCCCAAAATTTCGCGGCTGATCTATCCCGGCCGCGCCGATCATCCGCAGGCGGCATTGGTGAAAAAGCAGATGCGCGCCGGTTCGACGCTGATTGGTTTCGAGGTCAAGGGCGGCAAGGCCGGCGCGTTCCGCTGCCTCAACGCCCTGAAGATCTCGCGGATCTCGAACAATCTCGGCGACGCCAAGAGTCTCGTCACCCATCCCGCCACCACGACGCATCAGCGGCTGACACCGGAGGCGCGCGCCGAACTCGGGATCAGCGAAGGGTTTATTCGTTTCTCCGCAGGCCTCGAACATGCGGACGATCTGATCGAGGATTTCGCGGCGGCGCTGGAGAAGGCGTAAGAGGCGAGTGGTGAATGGCGAATAAGTTCTTCCCCATTCGCTACTCCCTATTCGCTATTCGCCCACTTCACATCGGCCTGTACGTCCGCACGTCCGCGGGCAGGTTGACGCCGAGCTTGATCTGGCCAACCGACTTGATGATGTCGTCGCCGAGCAGTTGCGCGAAGCAGGCGTAGCCCCAGTCGTTCATGTGCAGGCCGTCGGAGATGACGAAGCCGTCGATAGGGATCGCCTGCTTCTCGTGCCAGTCGCGCATCACCTCGAAGCGCGGGAATACGCCGATGTGACGCAGTTCGGCGACCCTGCCGAGCAGCCGCACCATCTTGCCGGCGCTTTCACCCTTGGCGTTGACCGCCGGGGAATATTGCGGATCGACCAGCACCAGGTCGGCGCCCGCTTCCTGAATCTGCTTGACGCCTTCCTCCACAACCTTGGCGGTCTCGGCCGGATCGAGGTTGCGCAGCACCGCGTTGGTGCCGACCTGCCAGATCACCATGTCCGGATGCATGTCGATCACTTCGGACTGCAACCGCTTCATCATTTCGGGTGCGTCGTCACCGCCCTTGCCGCGATTGACGATCGTGATGTCAGCGGTCGGATATTGCCGATGCAATTGCGCCGCGAGCCGGTTGGGATATTTGAATTCGGGCGACGACGCGCCGTAACCGTCAGTCGAGGACGACCCGAAGGCGACAATCACGACCGGCTGGCCGGCGACGAGCTTGCTCGCGACATGCGGCAGCGAGCCCATCGATTTGGCAACGCCCTTCGGGGACTGGCAGGGGACGCGGCTGAAAATATCGGTGGCCGATTTCGCGACTGCCTTGACCTTGTCGAGCGCGCGGCCGGCGATGCCCTTTTGCGCCGCCGGGTTGGCCGGATCGACGGCGGCCACATTGGTTGCGGCGGCGCCGGTCGTCGGCGGCTTCGCGGCGTCGATCTTTGCAGCGTCGGCTTTGGCACTATCGGAGAGAGCGGCCTGCTGCGCGAGCTGTTGCCGGGCAACCTGCGCGTGCACCGGCAAAACACAAACAGGCGCCGCCAGCACTAAAGCCGCGGCGGCCAATGTCATTAAGCGAAAAGGGTAGTGACGACTCATTAACGCTAGTTCCCTTAATTCTGCTGCGCTGCGTCGAGGTGGGCGGTGTCGGTCACGAATTTCGACAGCGCGCGGCCAAGGCAGTCATGAACGCGTTTGGCGAGGTCGATGCCATGCGCGGTCGAGAACAGATCGAAATCTCCGGCGTCGTTCCAGTGACGCATGATGGCAAAGCGGTCGAACAGCGGAACGTCGTGTTGCTGCGCCACCACCCGCATATTATCCAAGTATGGCGGCGCAGAAATCATCGTCTCCGTGCGCGGACTGTATTGCAGATTGACCAGGATCACATCAGTTCCAGCGGTTTGCAGCGCAACAACACCTTCGTCTACAGCGCCGCGAAAATCGTCGGGATCGACGGATCGCATAGCATCGACGGTGCCGGTCTGCCAGATGACCAAAGTAGGCCTTTTTGCTTCCACCAGCTTAACGAGCGTGGAGGCCGTTTCCTCGGCGGTTTTGGCGGTCTGTAGTTCTACGGAGAGGTTGACCGGGGTCGACGGCAGCCGCTCTTTCAAGGCCGCCTGCAACCTTGCGGGGTAGGCGCTGGCTTCCGCGGAGGCGATGGTGGAGGAGCGGCTGCCGACCACCAGGATGGTCAGCGGCTGGCCCTTTTTGATCGCCTCAGCCACCTTCGGCAGCGAACTCTCGCTGGTCAGCAGATAGGCCGGCACGTCGCAGTGCTGGCCGGCATCCTCGGCGCGCGCGTATCCGACGGCCGCGAAGGCGGCCAGCAGCGCAACCAGCAGAGTCCTGAAAACGGACCTCATGCCCCCCCTCCCGCCAGATCGGCGTTGCCGGGGGCGCTTTTTGTTTTCGATGCCCCCTTGTCGGCGGAGTGCTTGTACCACGAAATCACCCACGCCATTCCCCACATGATGAGGATACCGGAAACGCTGACCAGCAAGTGCATTGCAGCACCGCCGGAGACTTCCGCAAGTACGAAATGGCCTGCAAAGGCCAGGAAGACACCGAGGCAGAATATCTCAAGCGAGTGCTGGCCACAGAGGATCAATGGTCGCAGCCATGGCGATTTCAGCCTTGGCCAATCCCTGGGCAGGAAGCGCACGGTGACCGCCGCCAGCGCCAGGAAATGGGCAAAGCGCAACACGTCCAGATTGGTCTTGTCGATCGGATACATCCACTGCTCGACAATGCGGGGTAGACGACCGAGCTGAGGCACATTCCAGGTCATCGTGACGCAGAAAGAGGCAAACAGATAGGCGAAGCAAATCCATATCGTGATCGGCGACGATAGGATTTTGGACATCCGCGCCGCGCCGCCCAACGCGCACCAGGCCCCGAACACGAACAGCAACTGCCAGGCCAGCGGGTTGAAGAACCAGACGCCGTTCGGATAGGCTGTCAAATACAGGTCGAAATGCCAGGTCGCCGCGTAGAGCAGCGCCGACAGCGCCAGCGCGACGTCGGCCCGCCACTTCATCAGCCACAGAATAACAGGCAGGAACAGCATCAAGACGATGTACAGCGGCAGCACGTCCATGTTGACCGGGCGGAATCGCAGGAGCAGCGCCTGCACGATGGTAACGTCGGGCTGCTTGAGAAAATCCATGATGCCCATTTCTTCGCTGTAGAGCGGATTTTCGACACTGGTGGCGACGTAGGAAATCTCGGCCAGGAAGATCGTGAACAGGAACACGTGCGCGACATAGATCTGCCAGACCCGCCGCAGGATGCGCGCGGTCGCGACCACGAAGCCGGCCTGCA
>JBBRSX010000077.1:0-27862 GCA_038244925.1 Hyphomicrobiales bacterium
ATCATCAAGGACTTGGTTCCCGATCTCACACACGTCTTTGCGCAATACGCAATGATCGCGCCTTGGCTCCAGTCCAAGACACCGGAGCCCGAGAAGGAACGGCTCCAGTCCCGGGAGGAGCGCAGTAAGCTCAATGGCTATTACGAATGCATTTTGTGCTTCTGCTGCACATCCGGCTGCCCGAGCCATTGGTGGAACGGCGACCGCTTCCTGGGTCCGGCCGCACTTCTGCAAGCCGGGCGCTGGCTGGCTGATAGTCGTGACGAGGCCACAGGCGAACGGCTCGACATCCTCGAAGACCCGTTCCGGCTTTACCGTTGCCATACCATCCTCAACTGCACCCGGACCTGCCCGAAGGGATTGAATCCGGGAAAGGCCATTGCCGATATCAAGAAGATGATGATCGAGCGACAAAACTGACATACAGCGGGAGGAAGTCCATGTTCCTCGGCTCAAACCTGCAACGTCTCGTGCACGACCGTGTTGGTGTCGCGCAATGTTACCAGCGCTGCCGAGCGCGGGGACAATACGGAGGAGCGGATGACCGACGAGTACGAGCGACCCCGATCCAAACCTGCCGCTGTCAGTGGGACGCCGGCCGCGCAAGAACTCAAAGGCTTGATCGACAGTGGGCGCACTGGTGAAAAAGTGTCTTTTCCCGATCCGGGCGCCGCACCGCTCGGCACAGACGACGAGGCCGCGGGAACGCCGGATACGCCGGCCAGAGTCGCGATGGCGATCCGCCAGGAGACCAGGAACAGTTGGGCCGATAATCCGACCTCCTCCGCCCCATTGCAGGAGGGCAACTGGCTGGCCTCTAGAGCAGGACCGGCTCGACCGCTTTCTCCCAATATCCAGATCTATCGGCCGCAGCTCACGTCAGTCCTGTCAATCGCTAACCGGATCACGGGCATTTTTCTGAGCATTGGTGCCATTGGCATCGTCGTTTGGCTGATTGCGGCAGCGACCGGACCAGAGCCCTATGCCGCGGTGCAAGGCGCCATTGCGTCTTGGATTGGCCAGATCGTGCTGTTCGGATGCACCTTTGCATTTTTTCTTCATCTGTGCGGCGGCATCCGGCATCTTGTCTGGGACGCTGGCTATGGTTTCGAGCTCCGATCGATCTACGTCTCGGGCTGGGCAGTAGTCGCAGCGAGCGTTGTGCTCACCGTGGTGGCCTGGGTCGCCAGCTTATTTGTGGCAGCGTAGCGCCGTGGATCGTCATCGCAAGCGCTCATCCCTGGCTCGCGCGATGGGCCTCGGCTCGGCGAAAGAGGGCGTCGGACACTGGTGGTCCCAGCGCGTATCGGCTGTCGCGCTCATCCCTCTGACATTGTGGTTCGTCGCCTCGATCATCGCGCACACCGGCAGCAAGTACGCCACCTTCATCGCCTGGCTGAGAACGCCGCTCGCCAGTCTTCTCATGATCCTGCTCCTGATCGCCCTCTTCTATCACACTGCGCTTGGACTTCAGGTCGTGATCGAGGATTACGTCCACTCCTGGGCAAAATTTGTAGCACTGGTTGCGGTGCGCCTTGGTTGCTTTGCTCTCGCCGCAGCAGGGATCATCACTACCTTGCGCATCGCTTTTGGCGGCTGAGAGAGTTCGCACAAGAGCGTGCAACAAAGCTGGTGCAGCGGAAGACCGCTACAGCAACGAGCAAGCTGACCAATTAATCGTTCCTCATGGAATTCACCTTCGAAATTCAGGATGCCGATCTTGATTCGTGAATTTAGCAGAGCCCCCCTGAGTCGCGGTTGTTGTCGGCCGGCAGCAGGCTGCATCGTTCCCAACACGCGCACGGCCAGAAGCACAATCAGACCCAAGAACTGCTCGCCGAGCACGTGATTGCGCAGCCTGCGAGTCCAGGCAGCCAGCGATGCGGAAACGGCAGCCTGGGTCGCGCTCATCAACGGGCCGATCCAGAATCTGTTCGCGGCAGCGAGCGCGACTATCGCCGCGAACATTTCCAGCATCCCCAGAAGGACCTGTCCGTATGGCGTAGTCAGCAGGTTGGACAACGAGTCGACCAGGAACCAGCTATTGGTGAGGCCCGACGCGACAAGGGTCGCGACCACGACGTAACCCATGCCGGAGAACAGCAGCAAGATTCAGATCGACCTAGTCGATCCCGGGCGCCCGGAGTTCCTCGTGGAGCCGATCAAAATGAAGCCGAGTGGAAGAAGACCTCCGAACCAAGCGCCCGCGGCGCGGAGATGCGCTGCATCGGCGCCGACGTGGACGACGCCGGCCCAGTCTTCCTCAGCCATGACCGGGAACTCCATCGACTGGTGAGGAGCTTCCACGCGTCGGGAAGCGACTGACGCGCTTCCTACCGGGCGCGATTTGCCGCGCCCGGGCCGCCCTCCGCGGTTGCCATATCCCCTCCGGGAGGATAGGTATTACTCATGAAGGAACACCCGCACGCCAGCCATCCGGAGATCGTCAAACGCCTGAAAAGGGCCGAAGGCCATCTTCACAGGGTCATCGAGATGTTAGGCGAGGACCGTTCATGTCTCGATATCGCGCAGCAGCTTCACGCGGTCGAAAAAGCGGTCGCGGAGGCAAAGAAAACGCTGATCCACGACCACGTCGATCATTGTCTGGACACGGCTGCGAACGGCGGTTCGACAAAGTCGACCAAGAACGTGCTTGCCGAGTTCAAGGCAATTTCGCGCTATCTGTAACCGGGCACTGCCCGTACCGCTGGCATCTACCGAGTTCGCAAATGGCCGTCCGTCCATACATCGTCGTCGTAGCGTTCGTTGTCGGCGTCGCCGCCGCGTCAGCCGCCTTTCCGGCACTGCGCGGCCTGATCAAACTCGGGACGCCGCCGGCCGCCGTCGCACAACGAATGGTCAAGCCGGCGGAGGCGGAAAGCAGACCGGCCACTATCGCAATGGACGACGAACGCATCCGTTTGGCTGAGATCGACTTGCGGCCGGTTGGCCCCGCGACAATCGCCAAAAGGCTGGCAGTGTCAGGCACTATCGTACCGGACTCGGGGCGGGTAGCGCACGTTTCGGTCAAGCTGTCCGGCACCGTGGCCGAACTCCGCAGGAACATTGGCGACGACGTGGCCAAGGACGACGTACTCGCCGTCCTCGAGAGCCGAGAAGTCGCGGACGCCAAGAGCGACTATCTCGCCGCCCGGCTGTCCGACGAACTGCAGCAGGATCTCACGTCTCGGGACAAGTCCGCTTGGGAAACGCGCGCCGTACCGGAGCAACAGTTCATCCGTTCGCGCAATGCCGCAGCGCAGACCTCGATGCGCCTCGGTATCGCGCGTCAGAAGCTTTTGGCGTTGGGCGTGCAGGACGATGAAATCGGTGCGCTGCCCCACGCGCCGGACGGCACAATGCGGAGCCAGAACATGCGCGCGCCGATCTCGGGGCGAATCGCGGAGCGCAAGGTCGAACTCGGCACTGCCGTCGGGCGCGACAATCTCGAGACCGAACTCTTCGTCATCGTCGATCTAAGCCGCGTCTGGGTCGAATTATCCGTCTCCTCGATCGACCTTCCGATGGTCAGGGAGGGACAATCCGTCGACGTCGGCCTCCGTGGCCTTCCGGACGCGAGGACCGGAAAAATCGTGTTCGTCAGCCCGTTGCTCGACAAGGACACCCGTTCGGCGCGCGTCATCGCCGCAATGGACAACGAAGACGGTCGCTGGCGGCCGGGGTCGTTCGTTACCGCCGCGATCGCGATCGAGGAACGCTCCGCGCCTGTCGTCACGTTGGTCGGCGCCGTTCAGACGGTAAACGGACGAAAGGCCGTGTTCGTCCGCACCAAGGACGGCTTCGAGAAGCGCGACGTCGTGCTGGGCCAGCGCGACGGCAAGAACGTCGAAATCGTCTCGGGTCTGGCCGCCGGCGATACCGTCGCCATCTCCAACACCTTCTCGCTGAAGGCGGAACTGTCGAAGCCAGGCGACGAGGACTGAGCGATGATCGAATGGCTCGTCGATTTCTCGGTGCGTCGCAGGTGGCTCGTTCTCCTGGTCACGCTCGCGATCGCTGCCTCAGGCTTCTGGTCGCTGACGAAGCTTCCGATCGACGCCGTTCCCGACGTGACGAATGTCCAAGTCCAGATCAACGCTACCGCGCCCGCCTTCACCCCCGTCGAAATGGAGAAGCAGGTCACGGTGGCGCTTGAGACCGCCCTCGCCGGCATCCCGGGTCTGGAGTCCACCCGCTCCTTCTCGCGGAACGGCTTTGCGCAGATCACCGCCGTGTTCGCCGACCACACCAACATCTACTTCGCGCGACAACTGGTTTCTGAACGCATCAACGATGCCAAGCCCAGCCTTCCTCCGGGTGTCGAGGTGAAAATGGGACCGGTTTCGACCGGTCTGGGCGAAATCTACTGGTGGGCGGTCGAATACGAAAACCCGGGGACGACGGCGCCGGTCCGTGACGGCGAGGCCGGATGGCAGACCGACGGCAGCTACCTCACGCCTGAGGGCGAGCGCCTGTCCGACGACTTTCAGCGCACGGTGTACCTGCGCACAGTTCAGGACTGGATCATCCGCCCCCAGATGAAGACGGTTCCGGGCGTCGCCGGCGCGGATGCGATCGGCGGCTTCGTCAAGCAGTTCCAGGTGCAGCCCGACCCCGCGAAGCTCGTCGGCTACGGGCTTTCGTTCAAGCAGGTGATCGAGGCGATCGAGTCCAACAACGTCAGCCGGGGCGCCAACTACATCGAACAGAACGGGGAAGGCTACGTGGTGCGCGCCGCCGGCCGCGTCGGGAACGTGGACGATATCGGCCAGATCGTCGTCGCCACCCGCGGCGGCGTTGCAGTCCACGTCAGCGATGTCGCCGAGGTTGTCATTGGCCGCGAACTGCGCACCGGCAGCGCCAGCCTGGACGGGCGCGAGATCGTGCTCGGCACCGCACTGATGCTGATCGGCGGCAACAGCCGGACGGTCGCAGCGGCAGCCGATGCGAAGATCAAGGAAATCAGCAAGACCCTGCCTTCCGGCATCTACGCCCGCACCATCCTCAATCGCACGCAACTCGTCGATGCGACCATCCGTACCGTCGCGAGTAATCTCGCCGAGGGTGCGTTGATGGTGATCGCGGTGCTGTTCCTGCTGCTCGGCAATTTCCGCGCCGCCATCATCACGGCCTGCGTGATCCCGGTGACGATGCTGGTCACCGCGACCGGCATGTTGCAGGGAAGGATCAGCGCCAATCTGATGAGCCTGGGCGCCCTGGACTTCGGACTGATCGTCGACGGCGCCGTCATCATCGCCGAAAACAGTCTGCGCCATCTCGGGGAGCGCCAGCGCGAGCTCGGGCGGGGACTCTCTTTAGACGAACGGCTGGCCACCGTCACCGCGTCTACCTCGGAGATGATCCGGCCGAGCGTCTACGGACAGATCATCATCATCCTCGTCTACATACCGCTCCTGGCCTTCACCGGCGTCGAGGGCAAGACATTCGAACCGATGGCGTTGACCGTGATGATTGCGCTCGCCGCAGCCTTCGTTGTCTCGCTCACCTTCGTGCCGGCGGCGATCGCGCTCGCGATCTCGGGTCCCGTCCGTGAGGAGGAGAATTACCTCGTCAGCCGGCTCAAGTCCGCCTACGCGCCGTTGCTCGGATTCGCGATAACGCGACCGTTGCCGATACTCGCAGCCGCTGCGGCGTTATTCGTCTGCGCCGCCGTCGTGTTCGGCCGCCTCGGGCAGGAATTCACCCCGACGCTCGACGAGAAAAACATCGTCATGGAAGTGAAGCGCGTACCGAGCACGGCGCTTTCGCAATCCCAGGCCATGCAGCTTCTGATCGAACGGCAGATCAGCAAGTTTGCCGAGGTCTTGTTCGTGTTTTCGCGGACCGGGACCCCCGATCTTGCCGCCGACCCGATGCCGCCCAGTTCGTCCGACACCTACATCATCGTGAAGCCGCAGGCCGAATGGCCGGATCCCCGCATGACCAAGGACGAACTGATCCGGCGGATCGAAGCCGAAGCGACGAAGCTGCCCGGCAACAAAGTCGGGTTCTCGCAGCCGATCGAGATGCGTTTCAACGAACTGATCGCCGGCGTCCGCGAGGATCTCGCGGTCAAGGTGTTCGGCGACGACTTCGCCCAAATGCAGCGCACGGCGGCAAGCGTCGCCGACGTCCTGCGGAAGGTCGAGGGCGCCGGGAACGTCAAGGTGGAGGAAACCAGCGGTCTGCCGTTTCTCGAGATCAGGATCGACAAGGCCGAGATTGCGCGCCGGGGTCTCAGCCTGGCGACGGTCCAGGACCTGATCGAAACGGCGGTCGGCGGCCGCAGCGCCGGACTCGTCTTCGAGGGCGATCGCCGCTTCCAGATCGTGGTCCGCCTCAGCGACGCGCTGCGCAACGATATCTCCGCGCTCGAAAACCTGCCGGTGCCCCTGCCTCATCTGAATCCCAACGTCCCGGCGGCTTCGGTCCCGCTGCGGGCAATCGCGACGTTTGAGCAGACCGAGGGCGCTAACCAGATCAGCCGGGAGAACGGCAAGCGGCGGGTGGTGGCGACGGCCGAAGTGCGCGGGCGTGATATCGGATCCCTGGTCGCGGAAGCCCAAACCAAGGTGAACGAACAGGTCAAGCTTCCGCCCGGGAGCTTCCTCGTCTGGGGCGGCCAGTTCGAAAACTTCTCAGTCGCGCGCGACCGCCTGATGTTCGTCGTGCCTGGTTGCTTCCTGCTGATCTACCTGCTGCTGTTCGGCGCGCTCGGCTCGCCCCGCGACGCTTTGCTCGTTTTCAGCGCGGTGCCCCTCGCGCTGACCGGCGGGATCGCCTCGCTTTGGTTGCGCGGCATGCCGTTCTCCATCTCGGCCGCCGTCGGGTTCATCGCATTGTCCGGCGTGGCCGTCCTCAACGGCCTGGTGATGCTGACACAGATCCGCAAGCTGATCAGCGACGGCGTCGAGCCGAGAACCGCCATCCGAGAAGGTGCCCTCACGCGGTTTCGTCCCGTCGTGGTGACGGCGCTCGTCGCCTCGCTCGGATTCGTGCCGATGGCGCTCGCGACCGGAACCGGCGCCGAAGTCCAGAAGCCGCTCGCCACCGTCGTCATCGGCGGGCTTCTCACGGCCACCATCCTCACGCTGCTGGTGCTGCCGTCCCTTTATTCCTACTTCGCATCCGCCAAAAGTCAGGCAAAGCCGGGCTGCGCATTCATTCCCAGCCGCGCGGCCGAATAGAAGGACGATAGAACATGTTGAGGAAAATTCAGGATTGGTTCGGTCTGTCGCCCCAAGGGCAGTCGCTGGGGATTGGCCACGGACCTGAAGACGGCAAGGGTCATGGCCACACCCACGGTACGATAGACCCCACTATTGCAACAACGACACGGGGCATCTGGGCCATCAAATGGTCTTTCGTCATATTGGCGATCACATCAGCATTGCAAATCGTGGTCGTCGTTATTTCCGGCAGCGTCGCGCTGCTCGCCGACACGATCCACAACGTCGGGGATGCCGTTACCGCGATTCCTCTTTGGATTGCGTTCCTGCTCGCACGCCGCAAGCCAAGCCAGACCTTCACGTATGGACTCGGACGCGTCGAAGATCTGGCGGGCGTGACCATCGTGGCGATCATCCTGTTCAGCGCCGTCTTCGCAGGCTATGAAGCGATCGACCGACTAATCCATCCGTTGAGCATCGACTACATTCCCTGGGTGGTGGCCGCCGGCATCGTCGGATTTCTCGGGAACGAGGCCGTGGCAGTCTTCCGCATCCGGGTCGGGCGCGAGATCAACAGCGCGGCCCTTATCGCCGACGGTTATCATGCGCGCACCGACGGCTTCACAAGTCTCGCGGTTGTGTTCGGTGCGATCGGCGTATGGCTGGGATTTCCGCTGGCTGACCCGATCGTAGGCCTTCTCATCACCATCGCCATTTTCGGCATCGTGTGGCAGTCATCCAAGGCGGTGTTCGTCCGCATGCTCGACGGCGTGGACCCCGCGATAACCGGCGAAATCAGGCACGCCGCCGCGCACGTCGCGGGCGTCCGCCAGGTTCTCGATGTCAAGGCCCGTTGGCTTGGCCATCGGCTGCATGCCGACGTCGGCGTTCAGGTCTCTCCTGGAATGACGGTGGCCGATGCGGACCGTTTGGCGGAGAGCCTCCGTCATGAGGTGCTCGAGCACATACCCGCCCTCAGCGTGGTGAACGTCCGCGTTTCCTCCCGAACCGATGAGGACGCAGCGACATCCGCGGACCATTTCGCCCCGGAACCGTTTCAAGTTCGAAGCGAATTGGCAGACGGAGAGCTTTCGATCGCCACCACGCCAACGGGCGAAAGAATGCGACTCACGCTGCACCGACCTGTCGACGAATTGGGCGCAGTCGTAGCAATCGATCGCGCCGGCCAGACCGAAAGGCTCGTCCTCTCGCAATCCTCTGGAGATCGAAAAAATCTCGAAAGCAGCGTTGCACCCGCGGAGCCGCATGAATTCGCCGCCCGGCTCATTCTGTCGGCAAATGGCAAAGAGGAAGTTCTGGAGTTCTACATGAGAGAGCCCGCCGGCCATGCTCATTGAGCCAAGCGTCCCGAACGAGGCCACCGCCAACGGGTCAAGCTGATCGGCATGGGAAGCATCTCGGCCTTCAGCGCTGGCTCTATTCCGGAGCTGTCGACGCGCTCAATGCGCTTGGCGCGGAGGGCATTGCCGGTCTGCCCGCGTTGATTGGAGCCGCCTTCGGCTTCGGCATGCTGCACGCGTTGCTCCCAAGCCACGGCAAGTCGGTGCTCGCCTCCTACTATGCCGGCGATGGGGGCTTCTTGGGCGCGCTAGAGCATTTTCATGGTTGGTGACGATAACCGGCATCGGTGAGAAAGTTCAGGCATTCTGTTGTCGAGAAGCGGGTAAGCGCGTCGGCGATCGCCTGGTCGAGGGCTTCGAGAGTTCGCGCGCCAGCCTTGCGCAGCATTGACTTCAATTTGGCGAAGAACTGTTCGATCGGATTGAGGTCGGGGCTGTATGGCGGCAGATAGCGCAACGCCGCACCGGCTGTCTCGATAGCTTCTCGGACGCCCCTGACTTTGTGGCTCGACAGATTGTCCATCACGACAATGTCGCCCCGCCGCAGCGTCGGAACGAGGAACTGCTCGACCCAGGCAAGGAATGCCTCGCCATTCATCGGGCCGTAGAAGACGCACGGCGCGGTCATGCCGTCCTGGCGCAGGGCTCCAACGAAGGTGGTCGTTTTCCAATGGCCATGCGGGACTGTGCAAACCAGTCTTTTGCCGCGCGCACAGCGGCCGTAAAGTCGGGTCATTTTGGTGGACGCTCCGCTTTCGTCGATGAACACCAGGTGCTCCGGGTTCAGATCCTTCTGAGCGGCGCGCCATGCCACGCGCGCCTCGGCGACATCGGCCCGATCCTGCTCCGCAGCTCTCAGTGACTTTTTTTGAGCGACAGGCCGAGATGGCGCAGCCGCTTCCACAAGCAGCCGATATTGACTTTCATGTTGTGCGTGGCCAGCAGCCACGCCCGTATTTCCTCCAGTGTGGCGTCTGGTTCCTCCGCGATCCGCTGGCGCAGCGCTTCATCATGAGGGGCCAGCTTCGGAGCCGGCCCGCAGCCCGACGGGCGAGCCGTCGTCTCGCCGGTAGCACGTCGCCGCCCCAGCGCCTTGTAAATGTAGGAAACGCTGACGCGCAGCAAAGGCGCGGCCTCGTAAGCTCCCATTCCGCCATCGACGACTGCAATAACCCGTTCACGCAAGTCCTGAGAATAAGCCGATCCCATCGAAGCCTCCGCGCCGAATCAATACGGAAACTGAATCACAGACCACCGCACCAAGGGAATCCTCCGATTCCATCAAACGTGAAAATGCTCTAGCAGGCTGTTGAAGAAGTCTTTGAACGACGCGCGATGAATGGGATGTCGTCACCGTTGACGAGGCAGCTATGGATGGAGCCCGTGAGACGATCGAAGGCGAACTCGCCGCCGATCTCATTGAACAGGATGTCGGCGCCTGCCACGGCCATGTCGTAGCCCGGCGTCTCGACGAGGCGCCATCGGCCCCGGACACTCATGCCGGCGCGACCAGAAGCTTGGGCAGCCGGATCAGATTGTAAGCCGCCAAGGCCAGCGTGAAGGCGGCGTCCACCCGGTCGCGGCCTCGCAGCTTAACCTTGGCCAGACCGGCGGAACTCTTGATCCAGCCAAATATCTCCTCGATCCGTTTGCGGCAACGCTGGCTGATCGCATAGCCGACATGACGCGTGGTGCGGCCATCGACGGCCGTCTTTCGCCGCTTGCCGGTCTTGGTGAGGTGGCCGTCGATCGCGATGTGCGGCGTGACCGATCTGCCTCTCAGCTCGTGGACGAACGGCGTGACGTCATAAGCCTTGTCAGCGCCCAGGGTGATGCGGCGCTCGCTATCTCCTCGATAATCATCGATCAATTCGAGCGCCTTGTCCCGCTCGGCGGTGCCGGTTGCCTGACTGACGCCGCCGCCGACCGCCAGGCCATGGCGGTTCTCCATCAGGGCATGCCCCATGTAGCAGAGCTTGGCCGGCTGCCCGTCGCCCTTCTTGTAGAGCTTCGCTTCCGGGTCGGTCGTGCTTTGGTGCGTCTCGTTGGAGCGCTTCTCCCGATGGAAGTTCCGCTCGGCGTTGCGGCCAGGTCCCTGGCGATCATCATCGCCGCCATCCTTCTTCCGGAAGCTCTTGATCGCGACCTAGCCGCCGAGGTCGCGGTCCCGGATGTCAACGAAAATGTAGACCGCGAGCTGGCCGTTTTCGGTGCGGATCGACGTCGGTCCCCGTGTCAGCTTGATCGCCGCTACTTCGCCCAGCGGCACGGTCCCCCCGCCCGGCATCGCTACCGGAGGCGCCTTCTCGAAGCTCACTTCCTGACTGCTCCTGACGGCCAGATATTCCTTTCCCGACGCGGTCTTCGCGGGCGCCGGCGAGCATTTCGGCGCGCCGTCCGGGTCCCGGTAGTAGATGATCGGTCCAGTTGGTGCCGGTTGCACGGCGCCTGGATCAGCCGCCGGCAGAACGGCGGACAGCCATCTGGGGAGCGGGAGGTTGGACCGCCCTACGGACAATCCCGCACCTCCCGCGATAAGCGCTGCTGCAAAAATCAGAAATATGTTCGATGAACGCCTCATAGCGAACCTCCCGCCAGGCGCTCTAGTTCGGCGTATTTCGACCGAAGCTCGACCTTAAGCTTCAAGGGATCGGGTTGAACGGCCCGGTACCTTCGCTCTGACTGGAATACCGACGAAGGGCACGCTTCGAGGATGAGCGTCGGATCGGCCATGACCTCCGTTCCGATCTTGTGGACCGCCGCGTCGAAATCGAGCGAGGCTGCGGCGACCGCCGGGTTGAGAAGCCGCGCGAACGCGATTACGTTCTCCGCCGTCGACCGGAGTTCGATACGATCACCCTCAGCGGCTGGAGGCGACCACAGCATTGAAGTGGCCGCTCCGAACACGGCGAGCCGCACAATTCCAGCAGCGCGGGTCACGGCGTGGCCTTGAGGACGAGCTTGCTTTCGACCGTCCCGGTCTCGCCCTGGACCTTCGCGCCCAGGGACAATTGCCAGCCGCCTTCCATCGTTACGGCGGCTTTGAACTTGTAGACGCCGGGCTCGGTGCTTGGAATCGCATCGATCGTGGTCTTCATCGACTCCATTCCGTCGGGAGCCATGTCCAGCCGTTTGGCAAAGATCACGGCGTCCGGGACCGGTTTGCCGTCCGGCATGTGGACGAGGCGTACTGATATGACCGCCTCGCCCTTCTTCACGGTCTTATCGACGAGTTGGAATTCGTAGTCCTTGGTGTCGGCCCGCGCGGCTGTGGCCGCAGCGGTCAAGGCAAGCGCGATCGTCGCGGCCGAAAGGGCGCGCGCGTAGGAGTAATTGTTCATTTTTTGAATCCTCGATGTCCTGATTCGCCGCGAAAGGCGGCATGCGTTTGAGCCGTGCAGGCTGGACCCGCGCGTCAGCCGACGACGTATATATTCGCCGATCAGATCGAGAGTCGGGGGGGATGGTCCGGAGGTGCGCCGATGAGACCATCGACTGCCATGTCGTCGGGCGCGAGCCGCAGCCGACGGGCATTGAATGAAACCTGGATGCCGCCGGTTTGGGGAACTTCTGCTTGGGCGACGGTCAGCATGCACATGGCGACCAAGGGGCAATCCTTGCAGCCGTCCCGCGATGCCCCGGGGCAACAGGGCATGTCGCTGGGCATCACCGACATGGCACTCATGGTGGCCGCAGCGAACCGCTCAGCCGCCGCTGGGGTAATCAGCGGTGCTGCCACAAGCCCGACGATCACGAAGACCGAGAGCACGACCGATGATGCGGCGAAGATCCATGATCCACCATCACACGGGAACTTCATCTTGTGAAGGACCGCGGCTTCACATGTTCGCCAGCGGTTCCTTCCACCGCTGTGCCGGTTAACAAACCCGAGAATCAGCCCACGATCTCGGTGCCCTTGAACCGCAAGAACGGCTTTGCTCCGGAAGCGCCGAAGATCATGACGTCGTACTCCTTGGGCGTCCCGCCTTCCATGCCGGGAGATCCAGCCGGCATCCCCGGAACCGCCAGTCCGATGGCGGCCGGGCGATTCTGTAGCATCTGTCGCACGGCCGCTGCGGGCACATGGCCTTCGATGACGTAACCGGCCACTTCCGCAGTGTGGCATGCCGTCAGGTTGGCCGGTACTCCTAGGCGCTTCCTCACGACGCCGAGATCGGCGCTCTCCTGCACCGTTACGGAGAAACCCGCTGCCTTAAGATGTTCAACCCATCCGCCGCAGCATCCGCAGTCCGGGTCTTTGTGGACCAGGATCGCCGGCGCCTCGGCAAGCGCTGAAGCCGTTGGCAAGAAGAACGCGCTGGCGGCGAGCCAGACCGCGTTTCGTCGCGTGATGGCCTTCGGTCTTTTTTCCAATGGAGTCACTCCTTCGACGGACCTCGAATTTGGATGATATGCGAAACCGCGATGGATATGCGCCAATTCCGCGTGATGACTTCGCGGCGTCCCCACGTCTCCGGCTGCGAACACTATGGCAAGACCTTCGAAACCGACCTGATTGCCTTCAGGCCTTCACCGAAGCGGATGATGGACTCGCGATGCCGTTCGAGCTCGCCGTAGGCGAGATACCGGACGTCCAGATCGACCACGGCGGCGAACGCCGGCCTTGCCATCTGCGCGCGGACGTCCGCCTCGCGGCTGTCGGGAGCGACCAGGAAGATGCCCTTCAAGAGATTGCCGCAAGGGCCCAGCGCAAGATTTAGCATCCTGACGATGCCCGAGTAGATCGACGTGGTGTGCTCGACCTCGAATGCGGCATGGATGGTTCCGTCGCGCCTGTCCAGCCAGAGCACGTCGATGAGCCTGACGGCGTCGATCCCCGCCGATCCCTCGAATCACCGGAGATCGCCGGCGCATCCGTCCGACAGTCGGCCCCCCGCCGTAGGCGCGGTTGCGGTCGTTGGAAGCGATCCAGACGTCGTATCCCAATCCCAGTCCGATATCGCGCAGCAAGCCTTGCATCTCGGTATGGGTCCGATCGGTTTCGGTTTCGCGGCCCGGTACTTGGACGGCGGCCTTTTCGCGCACCTCTGCCAGATCGCGTTCCCAGGCCGCGATGCCGTCGGCCCCCTCGAGGGGAGGCGCCGGGTAACGGCCAGTTCCTACGTCGAACATGAAGCCTGCGATCGCGCCCAGATCGTTCGAGAGGAGGTCCCGATGTTGGGCGTTGAGCCTCAGGACGCCCGCCCGCATCGCAAGATAGTCGGGCCAGCTACCGAGCTTCACCTTGGAGCCGGTGACGGCGTTGTAGCCCTTGACGATCGCGGTGTTGAAGGGCGACGCGATCGTAGGGTGCAAGAAATACAGCAGGTTCGCCGCTTCGGGGCCCAAACCAAACCCTTGATCCTGCGGGTATCCAGGGCCCCCACCGCCTCGAGCACCTGCTCCTCGGTCGAGCAGCAGGCGCGCGTGTCGAGAAACCGTCCGAAGGCACGCTGGTTGTCGGCGTCTTCGTAGATGTCGGGAATCCGGAGCTTCGGTTTCCAAAGGAAGGCGTGGTCGGCTCCCTTGAATATTTGACGCTGCTCTGCGACCGACTTCACCGCCACTTCGAGGGACGACCCCTTGTAGACGTTACCAAAGGAGCCATCCTCGATCTGTCGCACGACCTGCTCGATGCCCCGGCGGATGGATCGGAAGTTCTTCAGCCGTTCCTCCCACAAGAACCACGACCGGTACGTGGCGCCGGGATCGGCCCGCCAGGCCTCGATCGAATATCTCAGCCGTCCCGAAGCCCCGTTAGACGTCATCCCGCGCTGTCCCTATTGTTGCCGAGCCGCATCGAGTTCCCCGATGCCCCGTTCTCCCACCGGGATGCGCGGGCATCCAGAGGCCGTGGTGTCTGTCAGTGCTGGTGACCGCTCTTGGGCTCGGCCAGTTTTGCCGGTCCTTTCCCGTCACGGCCGGCGCCGCTCCCCATCTTCATGGACCCCATCTCATCGTCCGGAGGAGCGTTCGCCACCATCTCCTTGTAATGGTCGGCGGAAAGGCCGGGGAGCCTGGTGACGAAAGCGACGATGCTCCAGATGGTTTCGTCGTCGTGACCGAGCCCCCACGCCGGCATGCCGCTCATCTTCAGTCCATGCTTCACCACCCAGAACGCCCGCTTCGGATCGATGCGCTGTTCAGACAGATTGGGTGGCTGCGGGTATAGGCCGGGTCGGATCTCGGACTCCGTCATCCCCGGGGCGAGATGGCAGTTCACGCACATGGCCGCGTACTGCCCCGCCCCCTTCGACACGAGTTGCTCGTCCTGGAGTTCGGGCAGATCGATGTCCCTTGCGCGCGCGGCGATCGAGCGGTCGCGGACTATCTCTATCGCCCTTCGCGTGATGTCCCAATGCGGCGTATCGGCCCCCATGTCGTAGGCCCCTGAGCCTACGTAGAAAACCAGTCCGCCCAGGGCGACCAGAACGGCAAAGAAGACGGCGGTCCGACGTCCGGTCATTTGACCGCTCCCTGTCGCGTGCGACGGCCGACCGCGACACGCTTTCCGGACGACGATGGCGCATCGAGCAGCCGCGACCAAGTCCGATAGAAGGCGACGCTCGTCATCAAAGTCAGCCCGATCACGCTGACGGCGATCTGCATGACCAACGTGCTGGAATACATTTCCAGAATGAAGTGCCCGACGAACGAGAGGAAGATTCCGACGCAGAAGACCTCGAGCGACCGTTGCCCGCAGACGATCATCGGCCGCAGCACGACGGAATGCAGGCCCGACCAATTCTTCGGAAGCAGCCGGGCCACGATGACCGCCAGAGCGAGTAGGTGCAGAATGCGGTAGGGCGCCAGGTTCGTCTTGTCATTCGGATCGAAGAGGTCGACGAGTGCCGTGGGCAGCATGTCCGTGGAGTCGAAGCGTAGAGCGAGCGTCACGACGAGAGCGAAGCCGACGAATGCGACGCTCGCGGCCAGCACGATCCCCGATTGCGCCAAGGCTTGCACGCGCTTCCGGCCGCCCAGCGCCGCCCAAGCGCCCATCGTGAAAAGAAGCTGCCACGCGAACGGGTTGAAGTACCAGCCACCGGACGGATAGGCGGAAAAATTCCAGTCGAACAGATGCGCCAGAAGGTAGACGATGGCAGACGCCGCCAAGGCCAGGTCGGGGGACCGCCGCATGACGACGAGAAGGGGTGGGAAGCCCGCCATGATCACGATGTAGAGCGGCAGCACGTCCAGGTTCAGCGGCTTGAACTTCAGCAGCAGCCCCTGGGCAAGCGTCGCTACCGGTTGTTCGATCAGTCCCGCGACGTTGAACTCGTCCAGAAGATGCGAGTGGCCGCGCTGCGCGACGTAGCCGATCGCCACCGCGTAGAACACGAACAGCAGGATGTGCGCGACGTACAGTTGCCAGACGCGGCGCAGCAGGAGCGCCGTTCCCCCCAGGATGCCCTGCACGGCCATCCTGCGCGCGTATACGAACGCCGCCGTGTATCCGGAGATGAACACGAAGATGTCCGCGGCGTCGCTGAAGCCGTAGTTCCTGGTCGTGAGCCAGGCCACCGCGTTGTTCGGAATGTGATCGAGGAAGATCGCCCAATTCGCGAGCCCGCGGAACAGGTCAAGGCGAAGGTCGCGGCCTTCTGACGCGACCTTCCGTTCCTCGGATGGGTTCCGACCGCTCATTTGGGCTCGCGTGCCGGAAGATCGGGCGCAGATGACGGCGTCGGGTTGCTGGTGAGAGACGCGATCAACTGCTTCATCTCGGCAATTTCCCGAACCTGCGCCTCGATGATGCCGTCGGCGAGTTTCCGCACCCTCGGATCGCGGATGTGGGCCCGCTCGCTGGTCATGATTGCGATGGAGTGGTGCGGAATCATCGCTTTCATGTAGGAGACGTCGCCGACCGTCTCCTGGCTTCGCACCAGCCATAGTGCTGCGGCGAAGACGACGATGCTTGTAACGAAGATCGCGGCGTTCTTTCGGGTGTCGCGGTACATGCCCAGCATGAACGACAGCATGATCATGGCCATGACCGCGCCCATGAAGAATGCCATCCACATCCGGGTCTGGCTGAAGAAGACATGCTCGATGGAATACGTATTGAGATACATCAGACCGAACATCACGACTGTGGAGGTGACGATCATCGCTCCGAAACGCGTATATGACATTGCTGATCCTTTCGATTGTGAAATTGACCGGTCCCCGCGGAAGTGCACGGCCCGGGATGGGTCACACCGCCGCGACTACGCCGCCTTCCGCGCACGCGTCGTAGGCTTCCACGCGGTCCTCAATGTAAGGGCGGGAGCGCGAGGTGTTCGCAGGCTCCGGGGCGATGCTCGACCGCCGTTTCCGTAGCAGGTTTGGTGGCTGCGCAGGCGGTCGTCGATGCAGTCCTGCATGCCATGCTTCATGGCCATATTGGTCTCCCCGGGATGACCGTTCATTGTCCAATCGCGGGCCGGATCGTGCCGAGGATACTTACGCTCAGGAGGACCAAGAGGCCAAGACCTTGTTCGCTGAGCACGTGGGTGCGCAGCTTGCTCCGCCAGACGTCGGCGTCCCCGACGCCGCTCCTTCCGGAGGCCTCCAGCGCCGGCACCAACCAAAACCTGTTGGCCGCGGCGAGTCCGAGCATCCCTGCGAAGAACACCAGCTTGGCAATCAGTATCTTCCCGTACGTGCTGTTAAGCATGCTGGATACCGATCCGACCAGAAGCCAGCTATTCACAAGGCCAGTCCCGATCAGCGTCGTCACGGCGGCATAGCCCATGCCCGAAAAACGCATCAGGACTCCTTCGACGTCAACGTAGCCGACCTCGGCCTTCGTTCCCGCGTAACCGATCAGAATGAAGCCGAGAGGTGCGAGGCCACCCAGCCATGCTCCGGCTCCGAGAAGGTGCGCTGCGTCGGCGCTGACGTGCAGGACGCTCGTCCACCCTTCCTCGACCTGGGAATGCCCGGTGCCAGCGAGAGACGCCAGCAGGCCGGCCGCGAGGAACGCTGTCATTCGATCCTGGCCGACCGTCGCCCGCGACGAGACCTGCAAGGCCGTCAACACGATTAGCGCGGCGGCGACGATCATGCGAAAAGTCCAGACGACGCCGAAGCCGGTGTCGCGCATCACCGACACGACAACGTCCGGATCCGCGAGGTCCGCCAGCGCGCCGCTCATGTTGGCAACGGCGAAGGCGAACCATGCAAGGCCGCCCATCAAGGCGAGGATCGCCGACCAAAGGAGGAGTTTCTTTCTCCAGCGGACAAGCGGCTCGGGCTCGGCGTCGGTATAGGCGTAGAGGGGAAAGAACGCCACGCCGGCGAGCGCGGTGGACGCCACGTAGTGCAGGAAGCGTGCGACGACCAGCCCGAAATCGATCATCAGCGAGCCACCCCGAAGGAGTAGCTACCCTTGACCTTATGGGTGTCGTCGGACACCGCATGCCATTCTACATTGTATTCGCCGGGTTCCAACTGATCCTTCAGCGGGACGATCATCAGCTTCTTGTTCGTTGGGTCGGTCGTCACTTTGCCGGTAGCGATCGCCTTGCCGGCCTGATCCTTCAGCTCAATGCCGGAGAATTGCGGAATGATGCTTTCGTTGAACAGGATGCGGATCTGCTTCGGCGAAGCCGACGACTTTCCGGCAGCGGGCTCGGCCGACTGGAATTCGGGATGGGCGTAAGCAACGCCCGCGCCCAGGTTTGCTGCGAGCAGCGTGACGGCGGCTAACGAAGTCTTTTTCAACATTGTTCTTCCTAGTGATGCGGTTTTCGGTGTTGTCGTTTCAGTGAACGTCCAGAACGAGCATGAGGCCGCCGCCACCCTTCTCTTCGACGTTGTTGTTGGCCGTGTGGTGGGGAATGTGGCAGTGGACCAGCCACTTGCCTGGCTTTCTCGCGGTCCAGACGACGTCGTAGCGCTGCCCCGGCCCGACGTTGACGGTGTCGGCCTGGTAGCGTGCGCTTTCGTTCAGCGTCACGCCGTCGACGGCGACGACCTGGAACGGGCCGCCGTGGACGTGCATCGGATGCACGAAGTTGTTGTTGGTGCCGATGAAGCGCAGCTTAATCGTCTGGCCGACCTTCATCGGGACGGTGTCGGTTGAGGGATAGGCCTTTCCGTTGATGGTGAAATAGTTCGGAAGCGCGCCCTCCATCAGCATGGCCGGATAGGTCCGCCATTCCCGCTTCAGCCATTCCTGAAGCTGGATCGTATAATCGAGGTCCGCCTTCGCCTCCGTCGATGGTTCCTTCGGCGAGATCAGGAGCGCGCCGTAGAGCCCGAGCGCTTGCTGGCGGTCCGGATGGTCGTGGCTGTGGTAAAAGTACGTGCCGCTCTGGCCGACGTCGAATTCGTACGTGTAGGAGCCGCCCGGCGGGACGGGATCCTGCGTGACCTCGGCCGGGCCGTCCATCTCGTTTGGCACGATGAGACCGTGCCAATGAACCGTGGTGCTTTCCGGTAGAGCGTTGTGAAAGTTGATCCGGACGTGCTCGCCTTCGGCGATCTGGAGCCGCGGCCCCGGCACCTGGCGGTTGTACGCATAGGCCTCCACCGCGACGTTCGGCAGGATGTTCCAGCGGATGATCGAAGCCTCGATATCGAAAACCTTAATGCCATTCTCGATGCGGGGCTGCAGGACCTGGTCGCCTTTCGCGTCCGGCGGAGCCGTGTACGTCACCTGCCTCGGCTTCACCGCGGCCATGTCCTTCATGGCGTCGCCCGGCAGGTCGAACGTATTGATCATGCCTGGCGGCATGATCGCGCCGTCGACATCGCGGGCGCTCAATCCGAGGTTCACCGAGAAGCCCGGAACAACCATCCCCGATATCAGCAGAAAGCCCGTAACGCCGGCGAGCGCTGTCAACTGCGGAACGGTCGCTTCGCCGCCCATCTCATGGCCGCCCCCGCGGGCCATCTTGGAATGGTCCATGTTTCCCATGGCCGGCTGCTTCTCCCCATGGCCGTCGTGCGCTTTCTCAGCATCGTCGGGGCGTACGGTCATCAGGCCGTGTTTGATCTTCTTCTTCACCATCCAGACGTTGAACGGATAGGCGGTCGAGAAGCCGACCATGACGCCGATCGACATGACGCCCCAGAACACCAGTTCGAGCGGATCCATGGCGCGCATGTCGCGTCCCATCATCAACAAGCTCATGGCCGGCGCCATCCCCGCCATCATCGCATTCATGCTGATGAATTCGGGCATGAAGCTCTTGCGAACGTTCTCCCCGTAGGTGCCGCCCATCATCTTTTTCATGAAGAGCGACTGGAAGATGAAGAGCCCGAATGAAAACCCCGCGATGTATTCCACGATCAGGTCGATCCACATCGGCAGTCCGAGCGACGCCGTCACGACCGCGGCGAGGATGATGCCGGTCGCGTCGCCGGCGACGCAGTGGATGGTGCTGCCGACGCCCAGCTTCCACAGCGGCGACGTAAACTCTTCATGCTCGCCGGGGCGTGGCTCCTTGTCGGCGAGCACGTACAACAGGAGGCCGAACGGCCCCATGTAGAGCGTGACGAGGATGAAGCCCCACTTCATCACCGTCGGCTCTGGATTTCCGTTGAACTGATCGAACGCGACGTAGGCAGTCGAGCCGGCCGCGAGGACAAACCATGCGATCAGGTAATAGTCGTAGGGAAGCGCTATCATGGTTGTCCTCGCGGGTTTCGGTAGGAGGTCGGCCGTCAGCCGCCGTGCTTGCTGATCCACTCTTCGAGCATCTTTTTTTCCTTCGTCTGGTCCTTGATGCCCTTCTCGGCCATCTCGCGGATCATCGGGTCCTTGGTTTCCTTCAGCACCGTTTGATCCATCTCGATCGCTCCTTGATGGTGAGCGGCCATCATCTTCGCCCATGCCTTGGTAGAATCGGAATCCATGCCCTTCTTCATGTCCGCGTTCATGCGATCCATGGAGGTCATGTATTCCTTGTTGGCACTGCTTTCCTCCGATTGCGCAGCTGCCGGCACCAGGAACGCGCACGCTATTGCGAACGATATTGACGTTGAGCGAACGCTTGTCTTCATCACAATGGTCTCCGTTGCTTTAAGTGGGACATTGCAAACCGTGCGCTCGAGCTAATGTTCCGGCGAATGATACAATTCCGGTGGGCTACATCAGCTCGCACGCGCGCATCGCCTAGCGGCGCGTGCGATGATCTCGCAAACGCCAAAGCTTCTCGCCGTGCTCGGACTTTTTCGCCGTTACATGCTCCCTATTTTGCCTTTCCCAGTTTGGTGATCGTGAATCCGGAGCTGGCTTTCTCGGCCTCGAATTGCACCTTGTCGCCCGGCTTCACCTGCTTCAGCATCGCGGGATCCTGGACGCGAAAGACCATCGTCATGTTGTCGTCCTCCATGTCGAGGCTCTTGATAGGGCCGCTGGTCATGGTGATTTTTCCGGCTGCGGCGTCGACCTTCTTGACCTCGCCCTTCACCATCGCCTCCTGTGCGGAGGCGGCGAGCGGGGCGAACAGTGAAAGCGCGAGAACGGCTGATGCGAGTTTTGTGAGCTTCATTTTCTTTCCTTTGAGTTGGTGGCGGTCGAACGTCTGATGATGATCTAAACAGGTCTGCGTTTTTTCGCGCTACATGCCTTTCATCCCCTTCATGTCCATTCCCTTCATGCCTTTCATCTCTTTCGGATCCGACGCCTTGGCTGGTGCCTTGCTGCCCGGCCGACGCGGCGCTTCGCTCTGAGGCGCGTCGATCTCATAGGCGACGGTCCCCGGCGGATTCTTGTAGGGACCGGGGTCGCTGTAGTCGTCGCGCGCCATGTCCTCGCGGATTTTCATAACCGTGAACATCCCGCCCATCTCGATCGGGCCGAACTGTCCGGAGCCGGTCATCATCGGCAGGGTATTGTCGGGCGCTGGCATTTCCATTTCGCCCATCGCCATCCCGGCTGTGCCCATCACCATCGCGTCCGGAGCGAGCTTGCCGACGGCCTTGGCCAGATCCTTCTTCGACACGCCGATCATATTCCGCATGTCGTGGCCCATCGCGTTCATGGTGTGGTGCGCCTTGTGGCAGTGGAGCGCCCAGTCGCCCGGATTGTCGGCGACGAGGTCAAATGCTCGCACGGCTCCAACCGGCACGTCGGTCGTAACCTCCGGTCGCTGCGCGCTCTCCGGGACCCAACCGCCATCGGTGCAGGAGACCGCAAAATGGTGTCCGTGCAGATGGATCGGATGGTTGGTCATGGTGAGATTGCCAACGCGCACGCGGACTCGGTCGCCGAGCCTGACCGGCAAGGAATCGATGCCTGGGAACACGCGGCTATTAAAGGTCCACATGTTGAAGTCGGTCATCTCGTTGACCTTCGGCAGATAGGTGCCGGGATCGATCAGGTAGGTGCTCATGATGAAGACGAAATCGCGGTCTACGGGGCGGAACGACGGGTCGCGCGGGTGCACGATGAACATCCCCATCAGGCCCATCGCCATCTGGACCATTTCGTCCGAATGCGGGTGGTACATGAAGGTGCCGCTGGTCTTCAGTTCGAATTCGTAGACGAAGGTCTTGCCCGGCTTGATGTGCGGCTGGTTGAGGCCGCCGACGCCGTCCATGCCGTTCGGCACGATCATGCCGTGCCAGTGCACTGTCGTATGTTCGGGGAGCTTGTTGGTGACGAAGATGCGTACCTTGTCGCCTTCGACGGCCTCGATGGTCGGACCGGGCGCTTGCCCGTTGTAGCCCCAAAGGTAAGCCTTCATGCCGGGCGCGAATTCCCGTTCGACCGGCTCGGCGACGAGATGGAATTCCTTCCAGTCACCGTTCATGCGCCAAGGCAAGGTCCAGCCGTTCAGCGTGACGACAGGATGGTAGTCGGGCCCGCTCGTCGGATGCAGCGGCGGCTGCATCGTCGCCTTGTCCATCACGGGCGCATCCGGAATGTTCGCGGCCCGGACACGGCCGTTGGCCGTCGCGCTGGCCAACACGGTGGCCGTGCCGAGGAATCCTCTGCGAGATAGCATGATTTATCTCCCTTCAATGTCCGCTGCCGCCCGCCTGAGCGGTCGCGGAAGGACGTGATTGCGATGCACTGTCACCGGCGCCGGCGCCGCCACCATTTACGGCGGTGCTCAAGTTAGACTGCGCGAGCCAGAAGTCGCGCTTCGCTTCGATCGCGGCGCGCAGCGAGGCGATGCGCTGGCGGGCTTCCACCAGCAGCGCGAACACGTCGATCTGCATGCTGCTGAAGCGTAGCTGCATCTCTTCGGTGATGATTTTGCGCAGCGGAAGGACTTCCCGCTCATAATGCCTGGCGATGTCGTAGGTCGAGCGATAGACGCGGTAGGCGTCCCGCGCCTCGGAGCGGACGTTCACGGCCTTCTCCGTCAGCCGGTTGAAGGCCTGGTTATAGGTTTCCGTCGCCTGCCGAATGCGTACCTCGCCGCCGTCGAAGATCGGGATTTGGAACTGGATGTCAAAGCCGCGCTCGCGGAACGGTACCGTGTCCGGATCGCGGGTCTTACGGTCGATGCCAGCGATATCCAGCATCGTCACAAACCGGCTGGCCTGCGTGAGTTCGAGCGATTTCGCCAGGGCGCCCAATTCAATTCTTGCGATCTGCAAATCGATCCGGTGCGTCACGGCATCGACCTCGATAAAAGGTTGCTGCAACGGACGGCCCGGCAGTGTCGGCAGCCGGTTGGGCAGGCGGAAGTTGATCCCGCCGTCCCAAAGTCCCAGTAGCCTGGTCAGTCGCTCGCGCGCGCTGGTTGCTTCCTGCCTCAGCGACGCAAGCTCTGCCGTTGTCTCGGCGTAGAAAACCTGATCGCGGGCCTGATCCAGCTTGTTCATCGCGCCGGTCTGGCCGAGTTTGAGCGCAAGCTGGGCAGTGGATTCGGCCGTTGATTTGGCGTCCGTCAGCAGCCCAACCAATTCATTGGCGGCGACAGCGCGGTAATAGGCTCGCCTCACCTCGGCCGCGAGCCGCAGCGTCTCTTCTGCTGCCCGGAGCTGCGCCTTCCGGAAGCGCTCGCGGGCGATGTCTGTCCGGAACGGCAGTGTTGCGAGCGCCAAGATGTCGCCGACTACCTGGCGTTGGATCTCGATGGCACCGTCACCCGAGATGCGGGAGATCGAGAACGTTGGGTTCGGAGGAAGTCCCTCCTGCACCAGGTCCGTTTCCGCCAAGGCCAGTTCGTTATAAGCAGCCTGGAGGCCCCGATTGTTGAGCAGCGCTATCTGAACGGCTGAATCCATGGATAGCGGACGGGAAAGCAGCCTGCGGACGGCGTCGTTCGCCCATTGCGCGTCGTCCGTAGTGCGGATGGCGACCACTTCCTTGTGAATGGTCTCACTGGAAATGTCCGCCACATCAGCCATTCCGCCGTCGGGCGAGAACGAGGCGCAGCCCGACAGCAGCAGGGCGAACAATGTGCCGGCAAGACGCGCTGGCTTGGCGCACTGGTGCGGCCACACGGCCGACAGGTCGATGATGGATCGGATCATCGTGCGCCCCTCTACTTGTCTGTCTTAGGCGACGGAGCGTCGCTGCCGCGCCACGATGCCGGCGCCGTTGGACGCAGCCTGGTGTAGGGCGCGGTGGTTGATCGGTAGCCGGCGCCGGCGACCTTTGCACTTGGATCGGCCGCGTCCGCGCCGACCAGCGGCGGCGCGGTTTGCAGACAGCCGCCCAAGCCAATGGCGGCCAGAACTACTACAGCCACGATGCCGAGTTTTCCTCGATAAAATCCCTGCACAGCCGCCTGAACGGCCGCGCGCTTCGCCCCAAACTGCGCAAACATGATTGTTTCCTGACTTGCCGAAGATGCACAGGCGCACACGCCCTCAGCGGGCGCTGCGCCGCGTCACGTCGTCAAGTCAGGAAATGGGGGGACGATATAGTCTGGGAGGAGCGTTATCAGTGACCGTGCGAAAGCGCTCGGCTTCGCAAATTGCCGTCGGAACCGAAGGCGTCACGATATCGATCAGTACGGCCGGAAGCGCGGAAACGCTCATCAAACCGCAGCATTGCCCTTTGGACGAATGCGGGACTTTCTGCGGAACCGATTTTTCGTCCGGCGCCATCGACATCGAGTGATGCTCGCCGTCGGAATTGGCCTTTAAGCGCCCGTCTGAGTGGTGGTGGGAATGGCCATCGCCGTGGATATGCTCGGCGGATGCTTCGTTGTGCACGTGGGCCATGCCGAGCACGTGATCTTCGTCCGTCAGGCAAATGGCGAATGAGTGCTCACCCGGCAATGCAAAGACGACCGTCGGCGCCAGCACGCAAAACAGGTAGGCCAGGGCGACAAACCACCCTGCCTTCAATCGTGCTGTTTTGCTCAGACGTGACAGCATGCAGCCTGCTACCGGTATGGTCGGTTCATTGTCGGAGCATAGCTCCGGAATGGCCCCGCGCCAACCCTGAACTCTATTGGATTCACCGTTCCACCCGCCCAATCACGTCCATCAACTCCGCCATCTTGGCGCGTTGGTCCGTCTTGTTCCCGCTCGCGATCGCATGCTCAACGCAATGCGCTACGTGGTCTTTCAGGATTTCTTCCTCGGCGCGCCGCAACGCGGCACGAACCGCCGAAATTTGCGTGACAATGTCGATGCAGTAGCGGTCCTGCTCGACCATCTTGGCCAAGCCGCGCACCTGACCTTCGATGCGGTTGAAGCGTTTTTGAACCGCCGTCTTGATATCTTTTCTCATGCCGCCCATATACCCCTACTAGGTATAGGTTTCAAGAGGTTGGAGACGAAAATGACCGACGCGAAACAGTCCAATGCGGCAAGCAAATCAACCTCTTCCGGCTGTGGCTGTTCTTCGAATAAGCCGCACTCGCCAGGAGGGACGCCCAAAAAGTCATGCTGTGGCGGCGGGCATACGGACCAAGTTCATGGTCACGACCATCATCCCGGTGCGGACGGAACTTCATCGACAAAGGTTGTTGATCCGGTATGCGGAATGACGGTCGATCCAGAGACCAGCAAATTTCGATCTGAACACGCAGGACGTAACTATCACTTTTGTTCCGAGGGATGCCGGACCAAGTTCGCGGCGGCGCCGGACCAGTACCTCCGCAAGAAATCACTGGAACCGGCAGCGCCGGAAGGAACGATCTACACATGCCCCATGCATCCGCAGATCCGTCAGGTTGGGCCTGGTAGTTGCCCGATCTGCGGAATGGCGCTTGAGCCGGAGACGGTATCTGGGACCGCGCAGCCGAACCACGAACTCGCCGACATGAGCCGTCGTTTCTGGATCGGTCTCATATTGACCTTGCCGGTCTTCATTCTTGAAATGGGCAGCCACATCCCCGGTGTCCGGATGGACGCCATCGTGTCGCCTACCGTTTCCACCTGGGTCCAATTCGTGCTGGCGACCCCTGTCGTACTTTGGGCTGGATGGCCGTTCTTTCAGCGCGGCTGGGCGTCGCTCGTCAGCCGCCACTTGAACATGTTTACCCTGATCGCGCTGGGGACCGGTACCGCCTACCTTTACAGTCTCGCGGCCACCTTCGTTCCCGGTGTCTTTCCGGAGGGCTTCCGGATGATGGGCGGCGCCGTTCCGGTCTACTATGAGGCCGCCGCCGTCATCACGGTTCTCGTCTTGCTCGGCCAGGTGCTTGAGCTGCGTGCGCGCGACCAGACCGGCGGCGCGATCCGCGCGTTGCTGAACCTTGCCCCCAAGAGGGCGCGGCGCATGCGCGACGGGGGCGATGACGAGGAAATTCCTGTGGCGGAAGTCAAGATCGGAGATCGGCTGCGCGTCCGTCCGGGCGATGCCATTCCTGTGGACGGCGCGGTGGTTGACGGCAAGAGCGCCGTCGATGAATCGATGGTCACGGGTGAATCCATGCCCTCTCCGAAAGGGCCAGCGGACAAGGTCATCGGCGGCACCGTCAACGGCACGGGCTCACTCGTCATCCGTGCGGATAAAATCGGTGCCGATACCGTGCTTGCGCGCATTGTAGCCATGGTCGCGGAGGCGCAGCGTAGCCGCGCTCCGATTCAACGCATCGCCGACACAGTCGCGGGATACTTTGTCCCAGTGGTGCTCGCAATTGCCATCGCTGCCTTCGCTGCCTGGGCGGTGTGGGGTCCAGCACCCGCGCTGGCGTATGCGCTGATCGCCGCGGTTTCCGTCGTCATCATCGCATGCCCATGCGCGCTTGGACTCGCAACACCGATGTCGATCATGGTTGGCGTCGGCAAGGGTGCCGGCGCGGGCGTCCTGATCAAGTCCGCCGAATCGTTGGAGCGGATGGAAAAGGTAAACACGCTGGTCGTCGACAAGACCGGCACGCTGACGGAAGGCAAGCCCAGGGTCACGGCCGTGGTCCCGGTTCAGGGGCTCACGGAAGCCGAGATATTGCGGCTCGCAGCAAGCCTTGAGAGGTCCAGCGAGCACCCGCTTGCCGCCGCGATTATGGCTGCAGCGAAAGAAAAGGGCGTCACCATCGAAGAGCCGAACGATTTCAGTTCCGTGACCGGCAAAGGCGTCACCGGCAAGATCGGTGATCGGACTATAACGCTGGGTAACGCCAAACTGATGGCCGACCAAGGCATCAACTTGGGCGATCTCGTAGATCAAGCCGATAAGCTTCGCGGCCAAGGCGCAACCGCCCTCTTCGTCGGCGTAGACGGTAAGCCGGGTGGTATCATTGCTATCGCAGATCCCATCAAGGAGACGACTCGCGCAGCGCTCGACAGCCTGCGCACTGACGGCATCCACATTGTCATGCTCACAGGCGACAATCGCACCACGGCAGAAGCAGTGGCCCGACAACTGGGCATCGAGGATGTCGAGGCCGATGTCCTTCCTGAGGACAAGAATCGCATTGTTCGAAAGCTGCGTGCCGACGGCAAGATCGTCGCCATGGCAGGCGACGGCGTGAATGACGCGCCCGCGCTGGCTGAGGCGGACGTGGGCATCGCGATGGGAACCGGTACCGAGGTTGCAATCCAAAGTGCGGGGGTGACCCTAGTCAAGGGTGATCTGGCTGGTATTGCACGCGCACGCGCCCTCAGCCGCGCGACGATGAGCAACATCCGCCAGAACCTCGTGTTCGCGTTCGCCTACAACGTGATCGGGATCCCGGTCGCGGCCGGCGTCCTCTATCCCACTTTTGGCATTCTTCTGAGCCCGATGGTCGCGGCACTCGCTATGTCATTGAGTTCCGTATCCGTCATTGCAAACGCGCTACGGCTGAAGACCGCTCGGTTATAAATTCTGCCCTACGGCTTTCGCCTGACGAGGAGACCAATCATGCAGATCCAAGATATCCTATACTACGTGTTTTGGGCTGGCCTGTTCTTCGTGATGATGCGCTTCGGTTGCGGCGCGCATATCATGGGGCACGGCCACCACCACGCTGCGGCGGTCCCGGATCCCGCTCCGGGAAC
>JBBRSX010000078.1:0-27553 GCA_038244925.1 Hyphomicrobiales bacterium
ATTCAGGTTCGGCCTTCAACACGGCCTTTCGAAGCATCAGGATTGTCCCATGAAGGTCCGTAACTCGCTGAAATCGCTGCGCGGCCGCCACCGCAACAACCGTCTGGTCCGCCGCAAGGGCCGGGTTTACGTGATCAACAAGGTGCAGCGCCGCTTCAAGGCTCGGCAAGGCTAAGTTGAGACTCGGCTAGATCCCGGCGTATTGCCTCCGCGCGACCCTCGCTTCACAGGTCTTTGACGACGTGCTGCTTTGCAGCGCGATTTTCTGCGTCTAGACTTGGCCCATGGCCTTGAGATTCCCGGACGCCCGAAACTGCCGGATCGCGATAATTGCCGCTGTTTTGGCAGCCGTGCCGGTTGCGGCTTTTGCCCAGAACGATGCGCCACGTGACCCTCGGATCATCCCGCCGCCGAAAACCCATAAGAAGTTGCCGGAAGCGCCGGCCAAACTGCCCAGGGTTGGGGCCGATCGCGCGCGTGGACTTGATTTCCTGTTCGGTGCGCTGAAGGCCGCCCCCGACGAAGCCAGCGCCAAGCATGTCGAGGCGCGGATCTGGGCGACGTGGATGCAGACCCCGAGCGACACCGCGGCGCTGTTGATGCTGCGCGCCAAGGCCGCGATGGAGGCGCAGCAGATGGACATCGCGCTCAAGTTGCTCGATGCCGTGGTCAAGCTGCGCCCGGATTACGTCGAGGGCTGGAACCGGCGCGCGACGCTGTATTATCTGAAGAACGACTACACCCATTCGCTCGAGGACATTCGCGAGGTCCTGATCCGCGAACCCCGTCATTTCGGTGCGCTGGCAGGGCTCGGCATGATCATGCAGGATATCGGCGACGAAAAGCGCGCGCTTGAAGCGTTCCGCAAGGCGCTCGCCGTCAATCCGCACCTCGAAAAGGTGCCGGAACTGGTCAAGACGCTGACCGAAAAGGTCGAAGGCCGCGATATCTGATCTGCCCCGGTTAACCTCAATTGGCGACATTGTATCCGGGAACGGGAACGCGGCCGGGCAACGCGCTATTATCGCGGCACAGCGTACTCATAGCGTCTTGGGAGTGTAGCCATGAAGACATTGCTGCTGGCCGGCGCGAGTTTGATCGCGGCCGGAAACATCGCCTTCGCGCAGGGCTATTGGGTGGTCGGCAACGGCGCGACCAGCAAATGCGAGATCGTCACCAGTAATCCCGTCATCAATAGCCAGGTCGGCGGCAACGTCACGTTCGGGAGCGGGCCCTACCGTTCGGACGACGACGCCAAGCTGGCGCGCTCGACGATTCGCTCATGCCCGCCGGAGCCTCCGAGCGGAGCGCCGGACGCCGATAAAGCGGACAAGGACGAATAGAGCGTTTTCGGGCGAAGTCAGTACCGACTGGCGCGAAGCAACCGCGCCAGAAGCAGAATTCTAGTGCACCGCGTTGCTGCCGCGGGCCATTCCGTTGAGCCCGACCGCCGCGTAGAACTGCGCCAGTTCCGCCTCGAGCTTCTCGTTGACCAGCAACAACGCCTTCAATGCACCGCGGATGTCGCCGTTGCATCTTGCCACGATCTGGTCGATGGCCGTTTCGCTCGCGTCGGAAATCATGGTCGTCCTCCGATTGTACTCTGGAACAAACCGCCGCCCTGGCTGTGGATGTTGGGCACAGTCTCGGGCGTCGGCAGCCCCATCAGGCGCGCGGACACATGGCGAAAGTGTCTGCGCACTTGTATAAAGTGGCGATGACGGCCGTATGACCCCGCTATCCACAGGGTGGCGTGCCCTGTGGATAACTCTCACCGAAACCTGCGCCTGCCCGAGCCGTAGCTCGCGGGTGCACAAGATCATCCGGATTTTTTCAATGGTGGCAGTGATTGTCGTGGCGGTGCTGGGGATTCTGGCGCTGGTCACCCAGGCTGGCGTCCTGATCGCGCAGCGGGCCCATCCCGCGCCGGGCGTGATGGTCGAGGTCGCAGGCGCGACCCTTCACGTCGTCGAACTCGGCCCGCGCGATGCCGCCGGTCCGCCGGTGGTGATGCTGCATGGCGCCAGTTCCAATCTCGAGGTGATGCGGCAGCCGGTCGGCGAACGGCTGTCAAGAGATCGCCGGGTGATCCTGATCGATCGTCCCGGACACGGCTGGAGCACGCGTGCCCGCCTGGAAGATTCGACACCGGAAATCCAGAGCCGGATGATCGCGGAGGCGCTGGCCAAGATCGGCATCAACAAGGCGATCCTGGTGGTACATTCCTGGTCCGGCGCGCTGGGCGCGCGGATGGCGCTGGACTATCCGGATCGGGTCGCGGGACTGGTGATGCTGGCGCCGGTGGCCTATCCGTGGCCGGGCGGCGTCGGACGCTATAACAAGATCGTCGCCATGCCGGTAATCGGCCCGTTCCTGGCCTACACCATCACGCTGCCGCTCGGCACGTTCCTGGTCGAGCCCGGCGCGCGCGGCGTGTTCTTCCCGCAGACGATGCCGGACGGATATATCAGCGATACCGCGACGAAATTGCTGCTGCGGCCGCGCGAGTTTCTCGCCAACGCGCACGATTTGGCGACGCTGAAGGCGGCGGTTGCCGAACAGGCGCCGCGTTATGCCGAGATCAAGGCGCCGGTCACGATCATCTCAGGCGATCAATCCGACAAAACGGTATCGACCAGTATCCATTCGCGACCGCTCGCGGCCACCGTGCCGAACGCCAAACTTATCGTCCTGCCCGGCGTCGGGCACATGGTGCAGAACGCGTCGCCGGATCTCGTGATTACGGAGATCGAGGCCATGATCGGCGCGATGGCGAAGAGCACGGCGGCGGCTGCCAATTAGGACGCGACGGATCGGATACAGCATGGCCGGGTCGGCCGGGATGGGATACGCTTGCGTGCATGCGGGATACCGCTGCTCGTCCCGCCCGGGATGAAGGTGCGTGTCGCAAGGAAGGGCAGCCGACCTTTGAGGGAGAGCGCCCATGTATGCCGCCATTCGTCAGGGCAAGGCCAAGCCTGGAAAAGCCGAAGAGCTGACGCGCAGGATCAAGGAGGGGGCGATACCGCTCATCAGCGGCGTCGACGGCTTCATGGGCTATTACGTGGTCTATGCGCCCGACGACACCGTGATCGCGATCAGCCTGTTCAATAATTTCGCAGCCGCCGAGGAATCCAACAGACGCGCGATCGAATGGATCGAGCATGATCTGGCGCCGCTGCTCACCGGGCCGGCGACCGCGATGGCCGGGCCGGTGATCGTGCATACGCTGGCTTGAACGGGCGAATGTAAGGAGGAGCCGGTTCGCGATACTGCCATGTCCGGAATCGCGGTCGGTCTTGCTTGCCTGGTCTTGTCGTCTTGACGCGATGGCGCCTGCTTCAAGACGCAGCGTTGCGCGCCCGGCTGATCTCATAGGCCGCGACATGCGTGCGAGCCAGATTGAGAATTGGCGTTGCGATACCAAGTGCTGCGGCCCGCGCGACCATGTCGCCCAGGATGTGCTCGCCTTCCGTGGTCGAGCCCCGCTCGATGTCGCGCAGCATCGACCATTTGAGCGGCGATCCGACCGTTGTGATCAGCTTGGTGTCGAACTCGACGAAAGCCGCCCTTGGTTTGAAGCCGGAGGCGGTGGCAACGGCGCAGCATTCGTCGAAAATCCCGAACATCGCCTCGCGCCCGCCCGGCGCTTCGAGGATGTCGCCGATACTGGCGCGCATCAGGCAGGTAATCCCGGCACCAAGGCCGAGTTGCACGAACTTCTCCCACATGTCCTGCATGACTACATCGCTGGCCCGTCCGTTGAAGCCGGCACCGTCAAAACAGGCTTCCAGCGCGCGCGTCCGGTCGCTGGAGCCGCCCGCGATTTCGCCGTACACGAAGTCATGCAGCGGAAGAAACTGCACGACACGGCCCTCGGCATCGACGCCGGCACTGATATTGGCCATGCCACCCATCACCGATAATGCGCCGAAGCGCGCGACGAGCCGGTCGACATGGACGATGCCGTTGAGCACAGGCAGGATCATGGTGTCAGGTCCAACCGCCGCGGCGAACTGATCCATCGCCTCATCAAGCGAGTAGGATTTCACGCCGACAAGAATGAGGTCGAACGGTTCGTCGATGGCGCCCGCGAGGACCGTTTTTGCGGGCACGGCAAAATCACCGTGCGGACTGATAATCCGCAAGCCATCGCGGGCCAGTTGTTCGGCGCGGCGCTGACGCACCATGAACGTGACGTCGCGCCCGGCGCGGGCGAGATTTCCGCCGAAATATCCGCCCAGCGCGCCCGCTCCGATGACCAGAATGCGCATTTGTCCCGTGCCTCCCGAGAATTCGTGATGCTATCACCTCTTCTCATCTGCTTTGGGACGATCCAAGCCGTGATGCCACAGGTCTCGCTAAATCGGGAGGTCTTGCCAGATCGGGAGGTCTTGCCAGATCGGGAGGTCTTGCCAAATCGGGCGTGGCCTTACTTCGTCTTGGCCTTGCCGTCCTTGTCGTATTGCGAGACGAAGGCCCAGAGATTGTTGATTTCGTTCTCGCTCTTGATGCCGGCGAACGCCATCTTGGTGCCGGGAATCTTGGCCTTCGGGTCCTTGATGTATTCCTTGAACTGGGCCTCGTTCCAGGTGATGCCGGAATTCTTGTTGGCGTCCGTATAGGAGTAGCCCTCTGCGGTGCCGGACTTGCGGCCGTCGAGCCCGTTCAGCTCCGGGCCGACCTTGTTTTTGGCGCCTTCGCCGATGGCATGGCAGGCCAGGCACTTGTTAAACGAGGATTTGCCGGCGGCGAGGTCGATGTCCTGCGCCAGTGCGCCAGATGTTACTGAGATCAGGGAGGCGAGGGCAACGAGCGCGCTCAAGGTCGGTTTCATCATGCTCTTTGTCTTTCCGTGGGGTGACTATGGTGCAGTTGCTTGTGGCATGGCCGGCTTCGACAGGACAAGCCACGAAACCTTGACAGGTTTCATGACAGGGCACTTGCCCCAGAGAGAACTCGTTGCAGTGGGCAGAGGCAATCCGACCTTGGTGGCCTACCCAAGCCGGCCCAGACGTGCTTGATTTGCCGTCACAAATCGATCATCCGCGAGATCTGTCACGTAGGGGCCTGGAGGACATGCATGGCCATCATGATGCCGGCTTCCGACCAGGCGGTCCTGGATCGCCGCGACGCCATTGTCGCGGCCTTGCGCGCGATCGTGCCCGGCGAGGGCGTGATCGACAGCGCAGCCGAAATGCTGCCTTACGAATCCGATGGCCTGATGGCATACCGCCAGCCGCCGATGGTGGTGGTGCTGCCCGACACGTCAGAACAGGTCTCAAAGGTCCTGAAATATTGCTCCGAACAGGGCATCAAGGTGGTGCCGCGCGGCTCCGGCACCTCGCTGTCCGGCGGCGCGCTGCCGCTGGCCGACGGCGTGCTGCTCGGGCTCGGCAAGTTCAAGCGCATCCGCGAGATCGATTTCGACAACCGCGTGGTGGTCACCGAGCCCGGCGTCACCAATCTCGCCATCAGCCAGGCGGTGGCGCATGCCGGGTTTTATTATGCGCCCGACCCGTCGTCGCAGATCGCATGCTCGATCGGCGGCAATGTCGCGGAGAATTCCGGCGGGGTGCATTGCCTGAAATACGGCATGACCACCAACAACGTGTTGGGGTGCGAAATCGTGCTGATGTCGGGCGAAATCCTGAAGATCGGCGGCAAATCGGCGGAAAACGCCGGCTACGACCTGATGGGCATCATCACCGGCTCCGAGGGCCTGCTCGGGGTCATCACCGAAATCACGGTGCGGATCCTGCAGAAGCCCGAGACCGCGCGCGCACTGATGGTCGGTTTTGCCGAGGTCGAGGCGGCCGGCGAATGCGTCGCCCGCATCATCGGCGCCGGCATCATTCCGGGCGGCATGGAGATGATGGACAAGCCCGCGATCCACGCCGCCGAGGCCTTCGTCCATGCCGGCTATCCGCTCGATGTCGAGGCGCTGTTGATCATCGAACTCGATGGCCCCGGCGTCGAGGTCGACGAGTTGATCGCCCGGGTCGAGACGATCGCCAAGGGCTGCGGCTCCGTCACCTTGCAGATCTCCACCTCGGAGATGGAGCGCAATTTGTTTTGGGCCGGCCGCAAGGCGGCGTTTCCGGCGGTCGGGCGGATTTCGCCGGATTATCTTTGCATGGACGGAACCATCCCGCGCGGCGCGCTGCCGAAGGCGCTGGCGCGGATCCGCGATCTCTCGCAAAAATACGGTCTCGGCGTCGCCAATGTGTTTCACGCCGGCGACGGCAACCTGCATCCCTTGATCCTCTACGATGCCAACAAGCCCGGCGAGATGGACAAGGCGGAAGCGTTCGGCGCCGACATCCTGCGCTGCTGCGTCGAACTCGGCGGCGTCCTGACCGGCGAACATGGCGTCGGCATCGAGAAGCGCGACCTGATGCCGGAAATGTTCTCGGAGATCGATCTCAACCAGCAGCAGCGGCTGAAATGCGCGTTCGACGCCCAGGGCCTGCTCAATCCGGGCAAGGTGTTTCCGACGCTGCATCGTTGTGCCGAACTCGGTCGCGTCCACGTGCACGGCGGCAAACTGGCATTTCCCGACCTTCCAAGGTTTTGATCGTGACCCTGGCCCATTTTCCAGTCGTCATACCCCGTCACCGGGTTTCGCCTTCTGCGAGCCCGATGACAGGCTCCGTCGGGGTATCCAGTACGCCGCGCTGCCGATTGTCATCGTCAATGGTTGTGCTTACTGGATCGTCCGCTTTCGCGGACGATGACAGCAACGAGCAGAAGTAATCGCGTGGACACTCCAAGGGTACGTGACGCCAAAGACGTCGAACAGGTGGTGCGGGCGGCGATCGCCAGCGAGCAGCCGCTCGAGATCATCGGGCATGGCTCGAAGCGGCAGATCGGCCAGCCGATGGCCACCAATGCCGTGCTCGACCTGTCGGCGCTGAATGCGGTCTCGGCCTACGAGCCGAACGAACTGATCATCTCGGTGCAGGCCGGTGCGCCGCTCGCCGACGTGCAGTCGCTGATCGATGCCAAGAACCAGCAATTCGCGTTCGAGCCGATGGATACGTCCGTGCTGCTGGGCGTGCCCGGCAACGGCACCATCGGCGGCATGATCGGCGTCGGCCTCGCCGGGCCGCGCCGCATCAAGGCCGGCGGCGCCCGCGATCACCTGCTCGGCGCCCATGCGGTGTCCGGCTTCGGCGACAGTTTCAAAACCGGCGGCCGGGTGGTCAAGAACGTCACCGGCTACGATCTCTGCAAATTGCTGACGGGGTCGTGGGGCACGCTGGCGGTCATGACCGAGGTAACGCTCAAGGTGATGCCGAAGCCCGAGAGCGAGTGCACGCTGCTGCTGCGCGCGCTCGACGATCTCACGGCGAACCGGGCGATGACGGCCGCCCTCGGCTCGCCGTTTGATGTTTCTGGTGCGGCGCATCTGCCCAATTCGGCGTTCCGCCCCGCGGGCGGCGCGCTGGCGGATCTGGGGTCTCGGGGCCAGGCGGTGACCTTGATCCGGCTGGAGGGCATTGCCGCCTCGGTCGCGGACCGTGCCGGTTCGCTCCGTAAAACGCTGGCGCCGTTCGGGGCCGCGGAGATGCTGCAGGATGCGGCCTCCGCCGCGGTCTGGCATGCGGTCCGCGATGTCGAGCCGTTCGCTGCGAATAACTCGCTCGGCGCGTGGCCGGTGTGGCGGATCGTTTGTCCGCCGGCTGTGGGCGGCGCGCTCGGCCAGGCGCTGGCGCGCGATACCGGCGGCGACGTCATCTACGACTGGGGCGGCGGCCTGATCTGGGCGGCGTTGCCGCCGAAGCCGGATGCGCAAGCCGCACTGCTCCGCCAGCGCGTCGAGGCCGCCGGCGGCCATGCGATGCTGATCCGGGCGTCCGAACCGGTGCGGCGCGACGTCGATGTGTTCCATCCGCCGTCGGGTGGCCTCGCCCTGCTCAGCGAGCGGGTGCGGGCAAGCTTCGATCCCAAAACCATCCTCAACCGCGGCCGGCTGGCGCGGGGGTCTGCGACATGAAAACCGAATTCTCACTCACCCAACTCGCCGATCCCGATATCGCCGAAGCGGACAAGATCCTGCGCGCCTGCGTGCATTGCGGCTTCTGCACCGCGACCTGTCCGACCTACGTGCTGCTCGGCGACGAACTCGATAGCCCGCGCGGCCGGATCTACCTGATCAAGGAGATGCTGGAAAAGGACAAGCCGCCGACGAAGGAGGTGGTCAAGCATATCGACCGCTGCCTGTCGTGCCTTGCCTGCATGACCACCTGTCCTTCGGGCGTGAACTACATGCACCTGGTCGATCAGGCGCGGGTCCGGATCGAGCGGGATTTTTCCCGGCCGCTGCCTGAGCGGGCCCTGCGCGCGATCCTCGCCTTCGTGCTGCCGCGGCCGAAACTGTTTCGCGCCGGGATGATCCTGGCGCGGCTCGGGAGGCCGTTCGCGGCCTTGCTGCCGACGCCAAGAGCTGCCGCGACGCCCTCGCTGCTGCGGCGGATCAAGGCCATGCTGGCATTGGCGCCAACGCGGCTGCCGGCGCCGGGACCCGCTGGCGGCAGCGTTTTTCCGGCCATCGGCGAGCGGCGCGCGCGGGTCGCGCTGCTACAAGGCTGCGCCCAGCAGGTGCTGGCGCCGCGGATCAACCAGGCCGCCATCAATCTGCTGACCCGCCACGGTGTCGAGGTCGTGCTGGTCAAGGACGAGCAATGCTGCGGCGCGCTCACCCATCACCTCGGACACGATGACGACGCGCTGGCGCGCGCCCGCGCCAACGTCACTGTATGGCAAAGGGAAGCGGAACAAGGCGGCCTCGACGCCATCCTGATGACGACGTCGGGCTGCGGCACCGTCGTCAAGGACTACGGTTTCATGCTGCGCGAGGATCGCGAATTCGCGAGGCCCGCCGCGCAAATATCCGCGCTGGCAAAGGATATCACCGAGTATCTCGGGGGCATCGATCTCGCACCATCGACGCAGCAAGGCGACGTTACGATCGCCTATCACTCGGCTTGTTCGTTGCAGCACGGACAGAAAATCACGCTGCTTCCGAAAGAATTGCTTTCCAAGAATGGATTCGTGGTGAAAGATGTGCCCGAGAGCCATTTGTGTTGCGGTTCGGCGGGGACTTACAACATTCTCCAGCCCGACATTGCGAGCAGGTTGCGCGATCGAAAGGTCGCCAACATTGCGACAGTCAAACCGGACATGATCGCTGCGGGCAATATCGGGTGCATGGTTCAAATTGCCGGCGGTACGTCAGTTCCTGTGGTGCACACGATTGAGCTTCTCGATTGGGCGACAGGAGGTCCAAAGCCCGAATTGAGGGGCCGGGGATTGAATTGATCGATCGGCTCCCGAGCATGATCCGGACAACTGAGCACCGGTTTTTCGAACGATCATGCTTGGACCACGGATACACGGACCAGCTGCAACAGGAGGATCACGATGGCTAAAGCGAAGAAGACCAAGAAGGGCAAGAAGGCTAAAAAAGCCAAGAAGGCCGTAGCGGCGAAGAAGTCGTCGAAGAAGGCCGCCAAGAAGTCGGCGAAGAAATCCAAAAAGACGGCGAAGAAGTCCGCCAAGAAGTCCGCCAAGAAATCGGCCAAGAAGGCTGTGAAGAAATCCGCCAAGAAGGCGGCTCCGAAGAAGGCCGCCAAGAAGAGCCCGGCGAAGAAAAGGAAGGCCGCAGCCCCCAAGCCGGCAGCCCCGGCGCCTGCACCTGCGCCCGAGCCAGAACCCGCGCCGGCACCGAGCTGGGCCACCCCGAGTTCGGAACCGTCAACTCCGTCCTGGGGATCGTCCAACGGAGGCGAACAGCACTAGGTGCTGCCACCTGGCGACGTCTGTTCAAAGGGCCGCAGCTCCGCTGTGGCCCTTTTCGTTGAGCACATTTTTCAGGCACGACGGTCCGGGTTTCTACGGAGTGGTTGATTCGGAAAAACGCTTTCCCGCAAGCGTCGTGGCCACGCTCTTCGAGTCCCAAATGCATCCCGGCCGACATTAAACCCGTTGAAAATGTGTTCGGAATGCAACACCCGTCGACAACCTCTTTCGAAAAGCTCCAAACGCCTAAAAAGGCGGCACATGCTTGACTTTTTTGCTTCACGGGTTGGCCGCCGCGTACCAGATTGCAATCACGTTAAGGAATTTGGTTGCAGTCGGTTATCGCTTGCCCTTGGGGGGCGCCGGAACGGGACTGTCTTAGAAGGTGATGGGGATCGTCATGAAGAAAGTCGTTTTGTTGGCAACGGCGCTGGCAATCGTTTCGGGCTCGGCATTTGCGGCGGATATGCGGGTGAAGGCCATGAAGGCGCCGCCGCCGGTCGCGTTCGATCCCTGGGACATCGCCTTTGGCGCCGCCTTGATGAACGACTACGTCTTCCGCGGTATCACCCAGTCCAACCACAAGCCCTCGGTCGCCGCTTATTTCGAGCCGCGCTACAATGTGACCAAGGACGTCCAGCTCTACATCGGTGCCGCCGGTGAGAGCATCTCCTTCGCCAACCGGGCCGCGGCCGAAATCGACATCTACGGCGGTATCCGCCCGACCGTCGGAATGTTCGCCTTCGACTTCGGTCTCTGGGGTTACCTGTATCCGGGTGGGCAGTGCTTCGGTTCGCAGGGAACTTCGATCAACGGAAATTGCGGTGGCGGCATCGACTTCGGTGTCCCCCTCGTTGGTGGTTTGCCGATCAACGGCAACTTCGCCAAGAAGAGCGCCTCGTTCTACGAAGGTTATGCCAAGGTCAACATCACCCTCAACGACCAGTTCGCCGTCGGCCTGAACGAGTACTATTCGCCGAACTTCCTGAACCTCGGCGCCTGGGGCAACTACGCTTCGATCACCGGCAAGTGGACCGCGCCGTCGACCACCTTCGGTTCCAGCGGCGTCGGCATGTACATCTCCGGCGAATTCGGCCGTCAGTGGCTTGGAACGTCGGACGTGTTCTACGGCAACGGCGCGATCAACCCGGCCTTCGCTGCCGGTATTCCTGAGCCGAGCTACAACACCTGGAACATCGGCGTCGGCTTCACCTACAAGGTGTTCACGCTGGATCTGCGCTACTCCGACACCAACCTGTCCAAGGGTGCCTGCAACGCCTTCACCAGCGACCACACCGCAACCAATGCGACCGCTGGCAGCGTCTCCGCGATCAACCCGGGTGGCTTCGAATCCAACTGGTGCGGCGCGACCGGTATCGTCAAGCTTTCGGCTGACCTGACCGCGATCACCAACCTGAAGTAAGATCTTCCTTCGGAAGACCAGGGGGCGGCAGAGCAATCTGCCGCCCCTTTCTTTTGTGAAGAGGCCGGATGAAACGAGACTGGCGGCGGGCGCTGCGCGAGGCGATTTCCCGCAACGATCACCATAATTGGCTGGCCGGCGCGGTCGCCGGCCTTGGCGGCGCGATTGCCATCGGCGTCATGGAGTGGTTCTCGGTTGCCGCGCATTACCCGCTCGCCGTGATTCCGTTCGCGACCTCGATCGTGCTGGTGATCGGATCGCCCGAGGTCGAACCGGCGCAGCCGCGCGCCCTGATCGGGGGGCATGTGGTGACGGCGCTGGTCGGGTTCGCCGTGCTGAAGCTGACGGGGCCGCAGGGCTGGGCGGCGGCCGTCGCGGTCGGCCTCGCCATCCTGGCGATGTACCTCACCGGCACTTTTCATCCGCCGGCCGGTATCAACCCGCTGCTGATAGTCTCAGGCAATCTGCCGTGGACTTTCCTGCTGGCGCCGGTGATGGTCGGCGCGGTGCTTCTGACCGCTTTCGCCTATGTCTGGCACCGCTGGGTCCGGCGCCAGCCTTGGCCGCAGCGCTGGCTGTAACGGTCCGAAAGGACCTCGGACACCATCACGCCGGCTTGCCATCCCTTAGCGTGAAGTGATCGCCGTCGCGGACCATGGTGACGTTGCGCTGATGGAACGCCTCCAGGGTCGAACGGTGGCCGATCGAGACGATGGTGGTGTCGGGCAGTTTCTCCGCCAGCAATTTGTACAGAGCGGCTTCCGAGGGCTCGTCGAGCGAGGCGGTCGCCTCGTCGAGGAATAGATATTTTGGCGCGTGCAACAGCGCGCGGGCCAGCCCGAGGCGCTGCTGTTCACCCAGCGACAGCATGCGATTCCAATGCGCTCGATCTTCCAGCCTGGGGCTGAGCTGCGGCAGCCCGACCAGGGTGAGCGCTTCCCGGACCCGGTCCGCGCTGATGCTGTCGGATTCGCCGGGGTAGACGATCGCCGCGTGTAGCGTTCCGATCGGGAAATACGGCCGCTGTGGCAGCATCATCAACGACGCTTCCGCTGGAATCGCGATCGCGCCCTTGCCGAACGGCCAGATGCCGGCGATGGCGCGGAACAGCGTCGATTTGCCGGAGCCCGACGGGCCGGTGAGGAGCGTGCGTTCGCCGCCGCGAAGACTGAGGCCGTCGGCCGAGACCAGCGGCGTGCCGTCGGGCAGGGCTACCGCGAGCCGGCGTAGGTCGATCGCCTTGCCGCCATCGGATGAAACCACGCCGATCGAATCGGCGCTGGCGGCAAGGGCGGTGGCGCTGGCGATCGAGGTTTCAAAACCGTCGAGACGGGCAACGATGGCGCGCCAGTCCGCCAGCGAGCGATAGATGGTGACGAAGATCGACAACGCCTTCTGCACGCTGCCGAAGGCGGAAGCGGTCTGTGTCAGGCCGCCGAGCTGGATCTTGTCGGCAAAGAAGGCCGGCGCCACCAGGATATAGGGAAACACCACGGCGGCTTGCGAATAGCTCGCGGTGAACGCGGTCAGCCGCTTGGTCCGGCTCATGATGCCGTACCAGTTGTCGACTACGTGGTTGAAGCGCTGCCAAAGCTGCTCGCGTTCGGCGCTCTCGCCCTTCAACAGCGCGATCTGCTCGGAGTTTTCGCGGGCCCGGACCAGGTTGAAGCGGAAGTCGGCTTCAAAACGTTGCTGCTGGAAATCGAGCCGGACCAGTGGCGATCCGATCCACTGCGTCAGCGCCGTTCCGAACAGCGCGTAGATCAGCGCGCCCCACACCAGATAGCCGGGGATCGCGAGCTCCTTGCCGAACAGGTGCAGCGGCGCCGCCGCTGACAGCCCCCACAGGATGATGACAAAGGAAAACAGCGTCACCACCGAGTTCAAAAGGCTGAGCCCGATGTCCAGCGTTCGCTCGACGAACAGCTTGACGTCGTCGGCGATACGCTGGTCCGGGTTGTCGGCGGCGTCGCCCTGCAGCTGCATCCGGTAATGGTTGGCGCCGTGCAGCCATTCGCCGAGATAATGCCTGGTCAGCCATCGGCGCCAGCGGATCTGCAGCCACTGATTGAGGTAGAGCTGGTAGACGGCGAGCGCGATGAAGCAGGCTGCGATCACGCAAAAGAAGCCGATTTCGTGGACGAAGACGTCCCAGTTCTTCTCCTGCAGTCCGGTGTAGAAGCGGTTGCTCCATTGGTTCAGCAAGACATCGATTGCGACCAGCGCTAGTTCGATCGCGACCACGGCGGCAAGCAGGCCGCGGCCGGCCCATTTGTCCTCGGAACGGAAATAGGGCGAGGCGATGCGCCACACCGTCGCGAGCGTCGAGCGTATGTTGTTCACCAGGCCAATCCCGAGTTTGGTTGCAGGGCCAGCGGACCTGCACAGGGGCACAATGCACCGGGGTCGTCTGGCAGTTGAGACATTGCGACGAACGCAAGAGACCCCGATCCATATACGATCCCCTGATCCTTTCGCAATGCGGCGAAGCTTGCGGGCCCGCTACATCCCGTCCAAAGTATAGCAGGGGCGCTGGAATATCGGATCGTCCCGGCGGTTAAAGCTTGATAGCCTAACAAGAAATGGCCCCCAAAAAGGGGGCCGGCAGCCCAGGGAGGGGTCAAATGACTGAGGGATCGGCGAAGACGACGCGTCGTAAATTTCTGGTTGCGGCGGGGACGGCAGCGGTTGCTGCGCCTTACATCGGCAATGCTCAGGCGGCCGAGACGACAACGTGGAAGGTGCAGACGTCCTGGCCGGCGGGCGTGGGTCTCGCCACCTTCAAGCAGTGGTGCGGAACCATCAAGGAAAAATCCGGCGGCGAACTGGAATTCAAGCCGTTCGCGGCAAAGGAAGTGGTCGGCGATTTCGAGCTCCTCGACGGCGTCAAGAACGGCGTGCTCGAAGCCATGAATTCGTTCACGCTCTATTGGGCGGGCAAGGTGCCGGCGACGGCGTTCCTGTCTTCCTACCTGATGGGCCTGCGCTATCCCCACGAATGGGACGTTTTCTTCTACAGCAATGGCGGGTTGAAAATGGCCCGTGAGGTGTTTGCCAAGCAGGGGATCATGTATGTCGGGCGCATCCACCATGGTCCGAACATCATCCACTCCAAGAAGCCGATCCGATCGATCGAGGACTTCAAGGACCTGAAGCTGCGTGTGCCTGGCGGCATGATCGCCGAAGGTTTTGCGGCAGCCGGAGCCAAGACCACGCTGCTGCCCGGCGGCGAGGTGTTCTCGGCGCTTGAAAAAGGCACCATCGAGGCTGCCGACTACACCGGTCCCGCGGTCAACTGGGACCTCGGCTTCCAGCAGGTCTCGAAATACATCTGGATGGGGCCGGTCGGCCTCGAGTCGATCTACCAGCCGGTCGACCTGATGGATTTCTGCGTCGGCATGAATCACTGGAACAAGCTTTCGCCGAAGATGCAGCAATGGGTCGAGAACGAGATTCAGGCCTATTCGGCGCTGCATCACGGCGCGATCCAGAAGGCCGACATGGAAGCCTGGGGCAAATTCGAAAAGGCGGGAACCCAGATCAACCGCTTGCCGGTTGAAGACCTCGAAAAGTTCCAGAAGATCGCGGTTCCGATCTGGTTCAAATGGGCGAACAAGGACAAGGATGCGGCGCGGATATTCAAGGCGCAGCTCGAAGTCATGGAATCCCCGAGCTTCGGCTACGTGACGCCCGACATGTACAAGGGTCAGAAGCTCGATCTCTGATGGCTTGGCGATAATCTACTGAAAAAGACCGGGGGACGCCGCGCGGCCTCCTCCGGTCTCATCTACCGATCCTTCCGCCGTACAATTCCCCATCGAGGCATCAATGCCGAGCCTGAGTTTCACGCTGCCCCATTGGCTCTACTGGGGCACGCTGATCTTGTTTCCGCTGGTCGCCATCTACATGGTGAAGCGGCAAAAAGAGCGTGGCGTGCCGCAAGGGCCTTCGCTGTTCATCGCCTATCTGTTCTGGCTGTGCTCCGGATTTATGGGGCTGCACCGGCTCTATCTCAGAAACATCTGGGGACTTGCCTTCATTCCGGTATTTCTGGCGATCCTTTACGGCAACGGCGAAATCCGCGACCGCCGCGAAGACGTATCGCGCACCCGCGCGGCGGTGGAGGCCTCGCATAAGGCGATCCGGCGGGCTGCGATTCCGCCGAATGTCACGGCCACGGCCGAGATGTCGCAACAGCTGGCGGCGGTGCAAAAGGACGGCAAGGCCGCCGAAAAGGATTTCGCCGACGCCGAAGGCGATCTCGATCGTTGGCGCAGCTATTCGCGCTGGCTTGCGATCCTGATGGCGGCGATGCTGGTCGCCGACGCCGTCCTGCTCCCGGGCGCGGTGCGCCGCGCATCCATCAAGGAGGCCGCCGAGCGGCGCCTGCATCCGCCACCAGCGGAGGTCGTGGTTGACGTTCCCCAACAGGGCACCCAGGAAGACCCGACGCTCGGACTTCACACCTGGTTCACCGACAAGATCGAATGGGTGAACATGCGTGCCGGCGAATACGCGGCCTACTGGGCGGTGATCTCGGTGTTCGTCTATTACTACGAGGTGATCGCACGGTTCGCGTTCAACTCCCCCACCAACTGGGTGCATGAAAGCATGTTTCTGATGTACGGCATGCAATACATGCTGGCCGGTGCCTATGCCTATCGCGAGGATCAGCACGTCCGCGTCGACGTGATCTACACCAAGTTTTCACCGCGCGGCAAAGCCGTCGCCGACATCGTCACCTCCGTGTTTTTCTTCATCTTCATTGGCGTGTTGTTCTGGACCAGCTGGCGGTTCACCGCCGACTCGATCGGCAACAACGAGCATTCCTTCACCGAATGGGGCGTGCAGTACTGGCCGATCAAACTGATGATGCCGATCGGCGCGGGCCTGCTGCTGCTGCAGGGGCTCTCGAAACTGATCAAGGACATCGTGTTCCTGAGAAGCGGGAGAGCCTGAGCCATGGGTTGGGATATCGGGATCGAGTGGCTCACGCTGCTGATGTTCGGTTCGCTCGGCGTGCTGCTGGCGCTCGGCCTGCCGATGGCGTTCTGCACCGGAAGTCTCGCCGTCGTCTTTCTGTTCCTGTTCGGCAATTCGGCCATTCTGAACATGACGCCGGCGCGAATCTTTCCGTTCATGACCGACTACCAGCTTTCGGCAGTGCCGCTGTTCATTTTCATGGCGGCGATGCTGGAGAAGGCCGGCATTATCGAGGAGCTGTTCGACGCGGTCTACAAATGGCTCGGATCGCTGAAGGGTGGCCTTGCGTCGGCGACGGTTCTGGCCTGCACCGCGCTGGCCGCGATGGTCGGTGTGGTCGGCGCCACCGAAGTGACAATGGGCATGATCGCCCTGCCGGCGATGATGAAGCGCGGCTACGACCAGAAGCTTGCCTGTGGCGCACTGCTCGCCGGCGGCACCCTAGGCATCCTGATTCCGCCCTCGGTGATGGCGATCGTCTACGCGGTGGTCGCCCAGCAATCGCTGGGTGAGTTGCTGGTCGGCGCCGTATTCCCCGGATTCATGCTGTCGGGTATGTACATCTCCTACATCACGATACGCTGCTATATCAACCCGAGCCTCGGCCCGGCGCTGCCGGTGGAGGAACGGGTCGATTTCAAGGAAAAGGTGCGCCTGCTCAAGAATACGATCGCGCCGCTGCTGCTGATCGTTCTGGTGCTCGGCATTATTTTTCTGGGTATTGCGACCCCGGTCGAGGCCGCCGGCATCGGTACCTTCGGGGCGCTGTTCGTCTCGGGGTTGAACCGCCGCCTGAACTGGCCGGCGGTCGAGGAAGCCGCCATCGCGACGCTGAAGGCGACCGCGATGGTGATGTGGATCTTCTTCGGCGCGACCATGTTCGTCGGCTTTTTCATCATCAAGGGCGGCCAGCAATTCGTTGCGGAATCGATCCTCGGGACCGGCCTGCCGCCTTACGGCATTCTGGCCTTGATGATGGCAATCCTGTTCGTGCTCGGCATGTTTCTGGACTGGGTCGGCATCCTGTTGCTGACGGTGCCGATTTTCCTGCCGATCATGCAGGGGCTGAACTGGGACGGATTGCTGGGCCTGCCCGGCGTGAAGTCGTCAGACGTCTCGCTGTGGTATGGCGTCATTTTCATGATCAACATGCAGATGGCATTTCTCAGCCCGCCATTCGGCTACTCGCTGTTCTACCTGAAGAGCGTGGCGCCGCCCGAGATCAGCATGGCCACGATCTTCAAGGCGGCGATCAATTTCATGGCGCTGCAGGCGATCGGCGTCACGCTATGTATCCTTTTCCCGCAGATCATCCTGTGGCTCCCGGGATTGGTCTATACGCGCTGATCGAGGCTTTCGCATGAGTTTCAGGGAATCCGGGTCGTTTGGTGGTGGCATTGTTTAGGCGTCCAGCGCGCGTGCAGGTGACGCTGCAGGCCTGTGTCTATCCGTTCACGCTGATGGTCCTGAAGTAGGGCCGTCACCGGAGCGAGACATCAGCGATCCCCGCGGTGTCGCCGCGGGGATTTTCGTATCGGCCAACAGAGTGCGTGAACGCTCCGGATCGAAAGGGAAACACGATGAAATTTTCTCGCCGTAAATTCATGCATCTGGCCACAGGCGCGACGGTGCTGCCGGCATTGCCACAGATTGCCCGCGCGCAGACCTATCCGGCGCGGCCGATTACACTGGTCTCGCCATTTCCGGCAGGTGGGCCGGTCGACACCGTCTGTCGAATTCTCGGCGAGCACATGCAGGCTTCGCTGGGCCAGCCTGTGGTGGTCGAGAACACCGGAGGTGCGGCCGGCAGCATCGGCGTCGGACGGGTCGCCCGCGCCGCGCCTGACGGCTATACGCTGATCGTCGGCCAATGGAGCACCCATGTGGCCAATGCCGCGATCTACAAGCTTCCTTACGATACGCTCACCGACTTTGCGCCGATCGCGCTGCTCTCCAGCAATCCCGGGCTGATCGTCGGCCGCAAGAACCTGCCGGCAAACGACTTGAAGGAATTGATCGCGTGGTTGAAAGCCAATTCGGAAAAGGCGACGCAGGGCACCCAGGGGATCGGCGGCATCGGCCTGTAACGCGGTCTGGGCGCCGAAGGGCACGCCACATGACATCGTGATGAAACTCAATCAGGCCATCGTCCGGGCGATCGCCGATCAATCCGTGCGCCAGCGTCTGGCGGATCTCGGACAGACGATCTATCCTGCCGAACAGCAAACGCCTGAAGCGCTCGCGGCATTTCAGAAAGCCGAAATGGACAAGTGGGGGCCGATCATCGCGTCGGCCAATATCAAGGTCGAGTAAGCGAACGCCCGGCGTCGCAACATCACCAGTCAATCGAAGGAAGCAGGATGCAGTTGCGGGATTTTGGGCGCACCGGGATGCAGCTCTCGGTGCTGGGCTTCGGCTGCGGTGCGGTCGGCGGATTTATGGTGCGTGGCGATCACGCGGACCAGGAGCGTACCGTTGCACGCGCGCTCGATGCCGGCATCAACTATTTCGACACTGCGGTGCAGTACGGCGACGGCGAATCCGAGAAAAACCTTGGTCGCATCCTGCAAAGACTGAAGCCGGCCAACGCGGCCGTCGGCACCAAGGTCCGGCTGCCGCCCGGCGAGTTCGGCCGCATTGCCGACGCCGTCACGATGTCGCTCGAGGGCAGCCTGGCGCGACTGGGCCGTGACTGGGTCGATATCTTTCACCTGCATAATCCGATTACCGAACAAGGCGGCGGAACGTCGCTGAGCGTCCGGCAGGTGCTCGACGAGGTGGTGCCGGCGTTCGGGCGGCTGCGTCAGCAGGGCAAGATTCGCTTCCTCGGTCTGACCGGCGTCGGCGATACCGCGGCGCTTGATCAGGTGATTGATGCCGGCGCCTTCGACAGCGCATAGGTCGTCTACAACATGCTCAATCCGTCCGCCGCCGAGGCATTGCCGGCGAATTATCCGGCACAGGATTATGCGCGATTGTTCGATCACACCAGGCAAGCCGGCGTCGGCGTCGTTGGCATCCGCGTGCTGGCCGGCGGCGCGTTGTCGGGCTCCGCCGAGCGTCATCCGATCGCGAGTCCGGCGCCCGAGCCGATCGGTTCGGCGATGAGCTACGATGCCGATATCGAACGCGCGCGCCGACTGATGCCGCTGGTCGAGCAAGGCTTCGCCGCCAGCCTGACCGAAGCCGCCACGCGGTTTGCGCTGTCGCATCCGGCGATGGGCACGATCCTGGTCGGCATGGCGACGCCGCAGCAGTTCGATGACTCGCTTGCCGCCGTGCATAAAGGTCCGCTGCCGCAAGCAGCCCTCGAGCTTCTATCGACGCTGCGGCAGGCCTTTTCCGGTGAGCTGCGGTGATCGTCCGAATGACGCACGGGCGTCGTCGCCAAGGCAGGCGCCATTGAAAGAAGCGCGTTAAAGGTGCGTTAATTTAGCTGTCGCATTATGGCAATTATGCCGAACGGCACCACGAGGCGATTTCTCGCCGGGTGTTGTCGCATGGCTTTTTTGATGTTTTTCGTACTACCGCTGCACCGAAGCAGCTCGGTCTGCATTTCGGCAGTTCCGATTCCGCCTCGGTTGGTAGTTTTCGGCAACGTCGATTTTCGGAGGGGGAATGCTCGGATGGTTGAAACCCGAATTGCACCTCGGCACCGCGTCATGAAGCCTGCCAAGATCGAATACGGCGGCATGAAAACGCCTTGCACGATCCGCGACCTGTCGGTCACCGGCGCGGCCCTGGAAATTTCCGAACTCAACGGGAAAGTCCCGGCGACGTTCAACTTGATTCTGCCGGAGGAGAAACTGAAGCTGCCATGCCATGTGGTATGGCGCAGGGAATTCCGGATCGGTGTCGCGTTCGACTAGTCCCGTTTGAAAGTCGTCGAACGTCGTCCGCCAGGTTCAGCTATTTTTCATGTCGGGAGCCGGAACAATGATTGATCACGAGCGACGATCCGGAATTGATACCCGCCCGGAAAACGAGAAGCGGCTGGTCGGGGAGCGACGATCCGGGATCGACCGGCGCACCGGCCGCGGGCCTGTGAAGCCGATGCCCACCGATGAACAGTTGATGCTGTTTGCGCGGCGGCTGCGACGAACGATGCGCGATGAAAAAGGCCGGACCTTTCTCGGCGTGGCCGTCGGCGAACAGGATTTTGCGTTTTATCCCGAAGTCATCCGCCTCGTGGAATGGATCGAAGACCTGACCAGCGCTGACCCGGCGCAGCCGGCAGCGCTCTCGCGCCAAAGCGGTTTGTGGAAGAATGTCCCCTGACCTGACGGGTCATCGAGATTGATGAGAACGGCCTAGCCAATCACGCCGTTGTTTATTAGAACGGCGCGCAGTGCTGGGTGCTCTGATATTTCGAGAGGTCTCATGGTTTGGTTCGCAGGCATGTTGAAGCGGGCAGGCGTCGCATCGGTGCTGCTGTTGGCTGCCGCCGTGAATTTCGCCCCCGCGCTGGCCGATGACGGTTTTCCGTTCGGAACCGAAATGACGCTGGATGTCGGGCGCCAGGCCGGATCGAAACGCATTCCGAACATCGAGATCGGCGATGCCGGCGAAGTGGTGCTTGAACTGTGGTGCAAGGGCGGCAAGGGCCAGTTTTCGGTCGCGGGCAATACAGTGATTTTCGTCGCCGGCGAAATGGAAAACCGGAGCTGTTCGCCGGACCGCGCGCAGGCCGACGACGATCTGGTCGCAGCACTGGCGGATGCGGCGACCTGGAAACGGCAAGGCGATTTCGTCTCGTTCGTCGGCGCGAAGACATTACGGTTTCGTGTCAATACGAACTAAGGCGTGGACTGATAAATCCGCGCGCGTCACATCTCCGCTAGACGAACAGCACGATGACGATCGATCAGAGGTCATTACACGACCGGCTCGCCGTGTTTCCGCGGCTGGGTCTGGCCAATCTGCCGACACAGCTCGAGCCGATGAAGCGGCTGACGGCGCATCTCGGCGGACCGCGACTATGGGTCAAGCGCGAGGATGCCACCGGGCTCGGTTTGGCGGCAACAAGCTGCGCAAGCTCGGACTACGTGCTGCATGAGGCGATTTCGAGCGGCGCCGATACCATCGTCTCGGGTGGCGTGGTGCGGTCGAACAGCCAGCGGCAGGTGGCTGCGGCCAGGCTCGGATTGGCCTGCCATCTTGCTGTCTATCACGGCCGGCTCGAACCGCCGACGCCGGAATACGAGACGTCCGGCAACGCGTTTCTCAACCGGCTGTTCGGCGCACACTTCCATGATGTGCCGTGGATCGGTGACCGCAACGCCGCGATCAGCGCGCTGGTCGACGATCTCCAGGCAACGGGGCACAAGCCTTACTTTGTGCCATACGGCGTCTCCAATGCGCTGGGCGCGGGGGGTTACGCCACGACGATTGCCGAGATCGAACAACAGGCCGCGGCTTCGGGCTTCACACCCGCCGCGATCGTTCACTGCACCGGCAGCGTCGGCACGCAAGCCGGTCTCGTCGCCGGTGCCGCTGTGGCGATGCCGGACACGGCGATCGTCGGCATTGATATCGACGCCGAGCCCGCGCGGGTGCGCACCGATGTCGTCGCGCTCGCGCGCCAGGCGGCAGATCTGCTCGGTATTGCGTTCGACGAAGGCAGGATCGAAGTCGTCGCGGGGCATGCGGGACCGGCCTATGGCGTTAGGTGGCGCGCCGGCGCTGTTCGCCTATCAGAGCGCGCGCGGCATCTGAAGGGCGAAGCCGGAGTGACCAAGCGGGCGCCAACCTTCATTTCTTCACGCAACATCATGTGTCGCCGGTGCGCGCGTCAGCCTCGCTCGTCAGCCCTGCATCGCCGTGGGTTGAACCGCCGCCTGTACTGACGTAACCGTCAGCGATGGACGAGCCCACACGCGGCGCTGAAACCCCAATCAAAAAATCGGAGACGACACCGGGCCTGTTGGGGGTCGCGTGCGGCCTTGGCGCGGCGCTGTTCTGGGCGCTCGGCTTCGTGGCGACACGGCACGGCCTGAAAGCGGGGTTCACGCCGATGGACCTGCTGACGCATCGCTTCCTGTGGTCGGGTCTGGTCTTCTTGCCGTTCGTCTTTCGCGCAGGTCTTCGCGATCTCTTTGGCATCGGCTGGGGCCGCGGCTTGGTGCTGATGGTGCTGGGCGGACCGGTGATGTCGCTGATCAGCTATGCCGGCTTCCTGTTCGTGCCGCTCGGGCATGGCAGCGTGATCCAGCCGTCCTGCGCCACCTTGGGCGGCCTGTTGTTTGCGGCGTTCCTGCTGCACGAGCGCATCGCGCCTGCGCGAATCTTCGGCGCGCTTGTCATCGTCGCCGGCCTCGGGGTGATCGGCAGCGAGTCGATCGCGCATATCGGGCTCGACGGCGTCCGCGGCGATCTGATCTTCGTGCTGACAGGCATGATGTTCGCAGGCTTCGGCACGCTGGTGCGATACTGGCGCGTCTCGGCGGTGTCGGTCGCCGTCGTCATCAGCGTGCTATCGCTGCTGCTGTTCCCGGCTTACGCGATATCGGGCGGATTGACGCGCATCGCGGCGCTCGGTCTTCACGAGAATGCCTTGCAGGCGGTGGCGCAAGGCATCCTGTCCGGGCCCGCGGCGATGTATCTGTTCACCGCCTCGATCCAGCATCTCGGCGCCGCACGTGCCGCGATTTTCCCGGCAACGGTGCCGGCCCTGACGCTGCTGTTCAGTTGGCTGCTGCTCGGCGAACCGCCGACGGCATTGCAGATGGTGGGGCTGGCGACGGTGCTGTTCGGGTTCTATCTGGCGCAGCGGTCGCGATAGGCGTTTCCCCGAACGAGGGCATCAATCATCAGGTTCGGACTTCTTCTGGAGCATGCTTCAATTGAGTTGAATCATGCTCGTCGGTCATATTCTTGTTTGAGCATGATCTTTTCGGAAAACCGGTGCCCACTTTTCCGGATCATGCTCCAGGTTCAACCTTCGAATCCCACGAAGGTCGTCGCTTCGTCGACCGATTTGCGCTCGGATACGACGGCATTGGCAGGAAAATTGTGATCCGGCCAGCCCAAGGCGATACTTTTCATGATCACCTGATCGTCCGCGATCCCGGCATGCTCGCGCACCACGGGGGATTGCATGATCCCCTGGCTGTTGATCACGGCACCAAGCCCTCGCGCCCAGGCCGCGTTGACAAGTGCGGTAGCCACGGCGCCACAGTCGAAGGCCGTATCGTCACTGGAGGCGAGCGCGCGATCATATGTGATGATCACGCATACAGGCGCGTCGAACTGGCGGAAGCCGCGCATGACCCAGTCTTGCCGCCGCTCCTTGTCATCGCGCGCGATTCCCATCGCGCTGAACAACTGCTTGGCAACGCCGATCTGGCGTTCGCGATGCACCCCGTCGAACGGCTGGCCGATTCGAAACTCGCGCGAGTGCGGCACGCCCGCCAGATTGCGCTCGGTGTTGCCCTGGCGGATGCGATCCAGGGGCTCGCCGGTGATGACATAGAAATTCCAGGGCTGGGTATTCATCGACGACGGCGCGCGCATCGCCAGCGTCAGGATTTCCTTGATCAAATGCTGCGGGACAGGATCGGGCTTGTAACCGCGAATGCTTCGTCGGCCGAGGATCACGTCATCAAACTTCATCTTTGCGTTTCCTGAAATTGGCATGAGGTCTGCGTTCTCCCTCATGGCTTTGGTCATGTCCAGCGTTGCTAACCCTCGCGCAAAATCATGTCGGCGCAAGCGCCGGCCGACTGGATCACGCCGGTGTAGCCGCCGAACCCTGAATAGGCAGACGCCAGATAAAATCCGGGTATCGCCGTGCGCGGCGAGCGGAACGGACTTCGCCAGATCGAGGCCGGCGGCGAGGGCGCAAAACCGTAAACGGCGCCGTCGGGCGCGTTGAGATATTGCCGCACCGATAAAGCGCTGTTGAACGACGATGCCACGACGGCATCGCCGAGCCCGGGATAGATCGAGGACAGATAGCGCACGATCGCCTGTTGCCAGCGGCCGCGTTTTTCGCGGTAGGCGTCCATGTCGGAACTGTCCCAGTTCGACAGCAAATCAGGCCCGAGCACCGACAGCACATAAGGCGGCGTCGGCACCCCGGAATCGATCGCCGCATAATCCACGACCGACATCGGCGGCATGCGTTCGCCCGGTTCTTCGGCCATCAGCGCCGCGCCCTGGCCGTAGTCGGCGAACCGCTTCATCCATGGCGGCAGCAATTGGGTCGAGTAGGCGGCAACGCCGAATTCGCGCGGCGGTTTTGCAAGCCCGAGCGTCAGTGCGAACAGCGACGCCGACGGCGTCTGCCGCGCGGTGCCTTTGCTCAGCTTCTCCGCCGCATCCGCCGGCATCAGCGGCTCCAGCGCCGCCGGCGCGGCATTGCCGATGATGCGCGCGCCTTCGACGGTCTTGGGATCGCTACCGTCCTTGGCGGTGTGGGTGACGGTCTTGGCATTGCCATCCAGCGCGATGGCGCTGGCGGCGCGCCGCACCAGCACTTCGCCGCCGGCGGTCTTGATGGCGCGGGCCAGCGCGCTCGACAGCCGCTGCGAACCACCCTGCACGTAACGGCCGCCGCTTTGCAGGTAGCTGCCTTGTGCCAAAGCGAAATAGATCCACCACAGCGTGGCGGGGTCGTCGTGGAAATAGGACAGGTTGGCGGCGAGCGCGGATTTGACGGCCTCGTTGTCGCCGAACACCCGGTCGAGCTTTTGCGACAGCGACAGCGACCAGTCGCGGGCGCAAGGCAGCAGCGTGAACAAAGCGCGCAAACCCTCGCGGGGATTTTTCAACGCGTCCCTGCCTCGCGAGATCGTCGCCATCGCCTCGACGATCCCTTGCATCTCGCCGAGCAACTGCTCGATGCCGCGGCGCGCATCCGGAAACCGCGCGGTCAGCGCCTGACGCGCTTCGTCGAAATTATCCGGCATCAGGAACGGCGCGCCGATCGGTCCGCCGCGCGCCTGGTAGAACGCGCCTGACGGCACCCAGGTGACGGCGTCGATCACGCCGGCGCGCGTCAGCACGTCGTGCTTGGGATCGCCGGGATGGTGGGGATCGCTGGTTTCGTGCAGCGAACCCTCGACGAACAGCTCCCCGGATTTGTAGCTCGAGGCCGCGCCGCCGACCGAATTGCTGCGCTCGATCACGAGCACCTTGCGGCCCGCCCGCGCCAGGATCGCACCGGCGGTCAGCCCGCCCAGGCCGGCCCCGACAACCACTACGTCATAACGCGCCATTCGAGCTGAAACCCTTGGGAACTCATGCACTTATCGCGCATGTTCATTGCCGCTTGGAGGCGGCATGTCAAATGCGCTGATGCATGGGCCGGGTGCACTGGCCAAGGGCATCGTGCAAAGTGCGCTGGAAAGTGCGCCTACTTCCAGAGCGACTTGTCGGCGTCCCAGCGCTGGCCCTTGAACTCCTTGGCCAGGGCCGCGACCGAGCCGTTGTCGTCCTCGGGTTCGCCGCCTTCCTCGTCGCCCGCGGCGGCGTCGGACAGGTTCAGCTTGGGGCCGGTGCTTTCATCCGTGGTCGTGATCACGGGGCTCGAGATCCACAGCAACAGCCGGTCGGAAGTGTCCGGCTTGTCCGAGGAAACCAGCGCGGTGATCTCGATGCTCTCGGTGAGGCCGAGCGCGGGGTAGGTCTGGCTCGGGCGTTTAAACGTCAGTTTCAGTTTTCCGGTATTGGCGTTCCACGCGGTGGCAGCGGCGGTGGCCGACAGCGTCTTGCTCAGCACGCCCGATATCGCTGCCGCGATCTTGTCCCTGCTGATCTTGTCGCCGTCGCGCCAGTCGGCGGCGGCAAAACGGATCGCGCGGTCCATCTCGACGGCGCCGCTGGTCCAGCCCACGGTGACCACACCGGTCGTCGACTTGGCCTTGGCGATCAGCGCCGCGGCGCGCTCCGGATCGACGGTGAGGTTGATGGTCTGTTCGCCGGCCCGCAATTCGTCGCAGGTGACGGCGAGGCTATCCAGCCCGACCTCGACGGCCTGGCCCTTCAGGCCCTTGAGGAAATCAAGGGCGTTGTCGAGCTTCACCCGCACGCCGACCGATTCCGGCGAGACTTCGGTGAACTCTTTCGGCGCCGGCGTGATGCCGTCGTCACTGGTCTGATTGTCGAGAAATTCCTTCTCGCTGAGATCGGAATTATCGGTGGACGTTACTTCCGTCACGGCCGTTCCGACCGTGATCTGGCCGCGAAATTCAAAGCTGTCGCCGCTCTGCTTGCGCGTCAGCTTGACCGTCACCGGCTGCTTGTCACCGAGGCTCTGCGTCGTCCCGGTCATGTTCGGGCCGCTCACGGTGAGGTTGGCGACGAAACGGTCCTTGCGGTCGGAGCCTTTTACGGCGGGATAGCAGACGTCGAGCACGGCGGCGGTGACGGTCTTGCCCTGGCGGGTCTCCTTGAGGACGACGTCGGCGTTGCCGTCCATCAACCCGTCGATCGCGCTGAAATACCGGACCTCGGGACCGCTGCCCGGCGCTGCCTTGCCCGGGAGTTTGGTCTGGGCGACAGCAAGATCAGGAGAGGCGGTCAGCAGACCGAACAGGCAAAGCATGAGCGCGCGCATTATGAAATTCCCTGAAACGACAGAATCGATAGGTCGTAAGTAGCAAACCTACATAACGTTTTCGAGCGGGGCGGGTCCGGTCCGCGTAAAGAAACGCGTCAAACAAAGAGAACATCGCCAAAAAAGAAGGCCGCCCGGAGGCGGCCTTCGATCTAAACGGAGGAGAGGCCAGGCTTAGAAGCCCATGCCGCCCATTCCACCCATGCCGCCGCCACCGCCGCCCGGCATCGCCGGGGCTGCTTCCTTGGGCAGTTCGGCGACCATGGCTTCGGTGGTCACCAGCAGGCCGGCCACCGAGGCGGCGTCCTGCAAAGCGGTACGCACCACCTTGGCCGGGTCGATGATGCCCTTCTCGACCATGTCGACATAGGTCTCGGTCTGCGCATCGAAGCCGAAGGTCTCGGACTTGTTCTCGAGGATCTTGCCGACCACGATCGAGCCTTCGACGCCGGCATTTTCCGAAATTTGCCGGATCGGGGCTTCCAGCGCCTTCAGCACGATGTTGATACCGGCCTGGACGTCGGAGTTGTCGTTCTGGATGCGGCCGACCGCCTTCTTGGCGCGCAGCAGCGCCACGCCGCCGCCGGGCACGATGCCTTCCTGCACGGCCGCGCGGGTCGCGTTGAGGGCGTCCTCGACGCGGTCCTTCTTTTCCTTCACCTCGACTTCGGTCGCACCGCCGACGCGAATGATCGCGACGCCGCCGGCGAGCTTGGCCAGGCGTTCCTGCAGCTTCTCGCGGTCGTAGTCCGAGGTGGTTTCCTCGATCTGCGACTTGATCTGCG
>JBBRSX010000079.1:0-27073 GCA_038244925.1 Hyphomicrobiales bacterium
ACCTGATCAACGGCGGTTATAAAGGCGAGATCTATCCGATCCACCCGAAGGCCGCGGAGATTCTGGGCTACAAGGCCTACAAGAGCGTCAAGGACGTGCCTGGTGTGATCGACACCGCCGTGTTCGCGATTCCCGCCAAATTCGTCGCCGGCGCGTTGATTGAATGCGGCGAGAAGAAAATTCCAGGCGCCGTGCTGATTCCGTCGGGCTTCGCCGAAGCCGGCGCGCCCGAATTGCAGGCCGAGATCGTCGAGATCGGCAAGAAGTACAACGTCCGCCTGATGGGGCCGAACATCTACGGCTTCTATTATACGCCCGCCAATCTGTGCGCCACGTTCTGTACGGCGTACGACGTCAAGGGTTCGGCGGCGCTGTCGTCGCAGTCCGGCGGCATCGGCATGGCGATTATCGGCTTCTCGCGTTCGGCCAAGATGGGCGTCTCCGCGATCGTCGGCCTCGGCAACAAGTCCGACATCGACGAGGACGATCTGCTGGCGTTCTTCGAGCAGGATCCCAACACCAACCTGATCGCGCAGCATTGCGAAGACCTCAAGGACGGCCGCGCATTCGCCGAAGCCGCCAAGCGGGTTTCGAAGAACAAGCCGGTGATCGTGCTCAAGGCCGGCCGCACTTCAGCAGGAGCGAAAGCGGCGGCGTCGCATACCGGCGCGCTCGCCGGCAACGACAAGATCTACGAGGATGTGCTGAAGCAGTCCGGTGTGATCCGCGCCCGCTCGCTTCGGCAATTGCTCGAATTCGCGCGTGGCGTGCCGGTGCTGCCGACGCCGAAGGGCGAGAATATCCTGATCATCACGGGTGCGGGCGGTTCTGGCGTGCTGCTGTCGGACTCGGTGGTCGACAACGGTCTGTCGCTGATGACGATGCCGCCGGATCTCGATGCCGCGTTCCGAAAATTCATCCCGCCGTTCGGTGCTGCCGGCAACCCGGTCGACATCACCGGCGGCGAGCCGCCGATCACCTATGTCAACACCGTCAAGCTCGGCCTGTCGGATGAGCGCGTCCATGCGCTGATCCTCGGCTACTGGCACACCATCGTGACGCCGCCGATGGTGTTCGCGCGCAACATGGTCGAGGTGAAGAAGGAGATGGAGGCGAAGGGCTTTGTGAAGCCGATCGTCGCCTCGCTCGCCGGCGACGTCGAGGTCGAGGAGGCGGCGGAATATCTCTACCAGAACGGCATCCCGTCCTATGCCTATTCGACCGAACTGCCGGTCGAAGTGCTCGGCGCCAAGTACAAGTGGGCGAGGGGTGCCGGCCTGCTTTAACCGTTCTGACAACAAGCTTTCTTCAAATGCCGCCGGTGTTCCCGGCGGCATTTTTGATTGGAACCGGAACCGCGCTGGAACTGCGGATGTGACGCCATTAACAGCAGAAGGAACCGGAACGTCTCGTGCCTCCGTTAGTTGAGCCGGATCATCAATTCACTGGAGGACATGATGAACAACCGTTTTGCTGTTTCGCTGATCGCCGCTTCTCTGTTGACGTCCGGCGCGGCGTTTGCCCAATCCACGACGGCTCAAGGGGCCGCGAACGGCGCCGCTGCCGGCGGCAATGTTGCCGGTCCGGTCGGCGAGATCGTCGGCGGCACCGTGGGTGCAGCCGTCGGCGCTGCCGTGGAAATTCCGAATGCGGTGATTACGTCGGTTACGGCGGAACGGGCGCCGTCGGTTACGGTGCGCGAGCGCGTCGTGGTCGGCGAACCGCTGCCCGCGGCCGTGGAACTGCGGCCGGTGCCGAGCCATACCGAGTATCGCTATGCCGTCGTCAACGATCGCCGTGTGATCGTCGAGCCGCGCACGCGCAAGGTGATCAAGATCATTGATTGATGATCGGGATTATCGATTAACAGTGATGGTCGGTCGTGCATCAATCCTCGCGGGGAAACCCGCGGGGATTTTTGCGTCAGGATGCGCGGGCGCTCGATCGCAGCGTGCGCTTGATGGTCCAATCAAGCGCTGCCGCGGCCGCAAGACCGATACAGGCGGCCAGTGCGTCTACGACAAAGTCTTCCAACCGCGCATGCCGTCCGGGCATCCAGAGCTGCAGCAGTTCGAGCACGCCGGTCAGCCCGACCGCGAAAGCCGCGGTCAACAATCGGTTGCTGGTATAAGCGAGGCCGAAGGCGAGCCCCAGCAGCACGAAGGCAAGCGCATGCTCGCCGTCCTGTCCGAGGTTGGAATGCGGTCGGTAGCCGGGTGGCCCCAGCGTCGCAAAGGCGACGGCGGCGGCGAGACACCAGGCGAAAACTCTGAGAAGGATCGTCATCATCCGGATCGGATAACACAGTTCACGCGACGGATGATCCGCTCACGTGAATTTGCAACGCCGCGTGGTTAACGTGCCCAAGGAGCAATCCGTCTTGGTTAAATCTACAGCGCTTCGCGCACGCCAAGGCCGAGCATGAAGCGCTCGCGTATCTGCACGGGATCGCGGCGGGTGGCTCCGACGCCCGGTTTGTCGTCGATGCGCACACCAATCAGCGTCGGGGCCTCGGCCGACATCGACTGATCGATCAGGCGCTCAAAGTCCTCTTCGTCCGCAGCCCAGGCGCTGTTGGTTAACCCGCTGGCGATCGCGATGGCGACGATATCGGCCACGGCCGATCCAGGCGTCGGCTGCGAGCCGGTAATCTGGTAGATGCCGTTATCCATCACGATCATGGTGAGGTTTTTTGGCTTCAGCGTCGCAATCGTCGACAGCGAACCGAGCTGCATCAGCAGCGAGCCGTCGCCCTCGAGCGCGAACACGCGACGCTCCGGCTGCGCCAGCGCGACGCCGAGCGCGATCGGAAACGCAAGTCCCATGCTGCCGAGCATGTAGAAATTCTGCGGCCGGTGGCCGGCCGCCCAGAGGTCGAAATTGGTGTTGCCGATGCCGCCGACCACGGCTTCCTCGTGCTTCAGCTTCGCAACCAGCCGCGAGGTCAGATCGAAGCGGTTCATGGTCTTGGTTTTGCGCGCGGGCGTGCTGGTGTTCATGAGATCGCTCACTTGTCGAAGACTTTGCCGCCGGTCAGCAGCGGCGAGAGGATCAGCGCCACCGGCGCCTGGGTGGTGAGCGCCTGCTTGATCGAGCGGTCGACGATGAACTCGAACTCGTCGAGCCGGGTGCAGGTGTGGTGCTCCATCGCCAGCGAATCCAGCACCGGGCGCATGGTACGGCACACCAGCGACTGGCCGTAGTTGAACTCGCCGAGCGTGCCGCGTTCCGACACGAACATGATCAGCGGAATCTGGTAGGGGATCGCCAGCGAGGCCAGCACGTTGGCCAGCGTCGCAAAACCCGAGGTCTGCATCAGCACCGCGGCGCGGGCGCCGCCCATCCAGGCGCCAGAGACGATGCCGACGGCTTCTTCCTCGCGCGTGGTCGGGAAGGTCTTGAAAAAGGGATCGGCGTGCAGGTTCTTGATCAGCGTGGTCAGGACGCGATCGGGCACATAAGGTACGATGTGAATATCGTTGCGCTTGAGCGCCTGCAGCACGATGCCGTGCCAGCTCTTCTCCGAAGTTTCGGGCGAGGTTTTTTCCTCCGCAACCGCCATCTTTGTCTCCCTTTCCGCGACGACTTTCGTTCGCGCCCGCGACGATTTTTCGTTCGCGACATCTTTCGAGCGCCGAACTTGACGTTCGCGGCGGGATTGTCAACATGCCTGTTGCGTTACCGTGATCTGCTGACTTTGCTGATGTCTTCGACATTTCACCATGTGAAACGAGAAGTAACGAACAACACGGGAGGGTGCCATGGCCAGATGGTTCCGGATGGCTGCTTGCGCGGCGGCGCTAGCCGCAGCAACAGGCGCCGCAGCGGCAGGCTCGGCAGTAGCCGAGCCGGGGTTTCCGACGAAGTCCGTGCATATTTTTGTGCCCTACGCCGCCGGCGGGGCGGTCGATGTCCTGACGCGCACGCTCTGCGACGTGGTCTCGAAACAATGGGGCCAGTCGGTCGTGGTCGAAAATCGTCCAGGCGCGGGCGGCGTGATTGCCTCGCAGGCGGTGGCGACCTCGGCGCCGGACGGCTACACGCTGATCATGGTGGCGAGCGGTCACGCCACCAACCCGTTCCTGTATCCCAAAATCCCCTACGACACGTTCAAGGATTTCACGCCGGTTTCGCTGCTGGCGTCGTCGCCGAATATTCTGCTGGTGCGGGCCGATTCTCCGTTCAAGACAGTGGGCGACCTCATCGCGGCGGCGCGGGCCAAGCCGGGAAGCCTGTCCTTTGCCCACGCCGGCAGCGGCACCTCTACCCATATGGCCGGCGAGCTGCTGAAGAGCCTCGCCAAAATCGATCTCAACGGCATTCCCTACAAGGGCGGCGCGCCCGCCATCAACGATCTGCTGGGCGGTCAAATTCCGATGACGTTCAACAACGGTCCGGAATCGGTCGGCCAGCTGCAGGCTGGTACTGTTCGCGCGCTCGCGGTCACCACCGCCTCGCGTGCGCCATTCCTGCCCGATGTGCCCAGCATGTCGGAAGCCGTGCCGGGATACGACACCGGCGTGTGGTGGGGGTTGCTCGGCCCCGGCGGCGTGCCGGCGGATGTGCTGACAAAACTTTCGCGTGATTTCGGCGCGGCCCTGAACACCGATGCGGTGAAAGAGCGTCTTGGCAAACTCGGCGCATTGCCGATCGGCAGCACGCCGCAGCAGTTCGACGCGCGGATCCATGCCGACTACGAGAAATGGGGGCCGATCATCAAGGCCGCCGGAATGAAAGCCGAATGACGCGAAGGTGCTCCCGATGATTCCAGCCTGCCTGCCACCGCGCGAGGTCAGCCGTCCGCGTACGCCGCCGCCGCCTGGCGCCTGTGACACCCATGCCCATGTGTTCGGTCCGGCGGATCGCTTCCCCTACGCCGATGACCGCAGCTACACGCCGCCGGATGCGCCGCTGGAAAAATATCTCGGCATGCTCGATGCGATCGGCTTCGCGCGCGGCGTGCTGGTGCAGGGCAGCGCCCATGGCCGCGACAATTCGGCGATGCTCGATGCGCTCTCGCGTCAACCCGATCGTCTGCGCGGAATTGCGGTGGCGGATGCGGACATCTCCGCCGACGAACTGCGCGCGTGGAACAAAGGCGGCGTTCGCGGCCTGCGTTTCAATCATTTCTTCCGCGACGGCCAATTGCATTATCGCGGCGGCGTGCCGCTGTCGGTGGCCGAGAAGCTCGCGTCCGTGATGGCCGAACTCGGCTGGCACTTGCAGCTCTGGATCGACGTCAAGGATCTGCCGCAGACGATACCAGTGCTGAAGGCGCTGCGGCTGCCGGTCGTGATCGACCATATGGGCCGGACCGATGCCCGCGCCGGCACCGCGACCGAAGGTTTCCAAAGCCTGCTTCGCGCGGTCGGCGACGGCTGGTGCTGGGCCAAACTGTCGGGGGCGCACCGGCTCAGCCAGAACGCGCCTGACTATCCCGACGCGCGGCCGTTTCACGAGGCGCTGGTGCGGGCCAATCCGGAGCGGCTGGTATGGGGCGGCGACTGGCCGCATCCGCGCGTCGAGGGCGAAATGCCCGATGCCGGGCACCTGCTCGAATTGTTTCAGATGTGGACGCCTGATAAGGCCACGCAGCAGCGCATCCTCGTCGCCAATCCGGCGGAGCTCTATGGTTTCCCGAACTGACAGCCGCGAAGAAGGTATTCAAGAAAAATGACCGTCAACAACAAGCGCGTGTTCTACGTCAAATATCTCGCTCACCCCGTCTACGAGGAAATTCTGAAAGCCCGGCCCGACGTGCGGCTCGACCGGCTGGAGAACGAGAGCCCGGATACGGTGGCGGCGCCGATCCTGTCGGCGGCGCATGCCTATCAGATCGGCGCGGCGCGCGATGAGCTGGCCAAACATTTCCATGTCCACGACGATCTGCTGCGGCGGGCGCCGAACCTGCTGATCGTTTCTTCCAACGGCGCCGGCTTCGATCCCGTCGATGTCGACGCCTGCACCGCGGCCGGCGTGCTGGTTCTCAACCAGTCCGGCGGCAACGCCAATTCGGTCGCCGAGCATGCGCTCGGCATGCTGCTGACGCTGTCCAAGCGCATCCTCGAAGCCGACCGCGCGCTGCGCCGCGACGCCAACGTTAACCGCAACGCGCTGATGGGCAGCGAGGCCAAAGGCAAGACCATCGGCATCGTCGGCATCGGCAATGTCGGCCGCCGCATCGCCGAACTCTGCAAGGGGCTCTTGCACATGAACGTGATCGCCTATGATCCGTTCCTGAGCGCTGAGGAAATCGCCGCGCGCGGCGCGGAGAAGGTCGAACTCGACGATCTGATGCGCCGCTCGGATTTCGTCTCGATCTCGTGCCCGCTGAACAAGGACAATCGCGGCATGATCGGTGCGCGCCAGTTCGCGCTGATGCAGCCGCACGCGTTCTTCATCACCACGGCCCGCGGCTTCATTCACGATGAGCGGGCGCTGCATGACGCGCTGCGCGACAAGCGCATCGCCGGTGCCGGGCTCGACGTCTGGGACAAGGAGCCGCCGCCGCCGGAGCATCCGCTGCTGCAGTTCGACAACGTGCTGGCGAGCCCGCACACGGCAGGGGTGACCAAGGAAGCGCGCGAGAACATGGGTCGGATCGCCGCCGAACAGATTCTCGACGCGCTCGACGGCAAGCGACCACCGCGCGTGATCAATCCCGAGGTGTGGCCCGCCTACGTCAAACGCTTCGAGCGGACATTCGGTTTCACGCCGAAGTAGGGCCATGGGGATGGCCGAACCGGAAGATCGTTTTTACGAGTCCCAGGGGCTGCGGCTGCATTATGCCGATTGGGGCAACGCGACCGCACCGTCGCTGGTCTTGATCCATGGCGGACTTGACCATTGCCGCAACTGGGATGCGATCGCGCGGGCCCTGCAGCCGCACTTTCATATCGTCGCGCCCGACCTGCGCGGGCACGGCGATTCCGAATGGGCGAAGGGAAGCAGTTACGGGCTTTCCGACAACGTCGTTGATCTCGCTTGCCTGCTTCGTGTCGCGGAGCTGAAGGATGCCGCGCTGGTCGGCCATTCCATGGGCGGGATGGTGGCGCAGGCCTATGCCGGGACATATCCTGATCGGGTGTCGCGGCTGGCCGTGCTGGATGGTACTTTTCTATCGACCTCGCTGCCGGCGTCGATCGCCGAGCAGATGTCGCGCTGGGTCGACCAGATCGAGCGGATCTCGCAATACGAACCGACTTCGTTCAAGACCATCGAGGATGCGGCGCAGCGGCTTTCGGCACGCAACAAGCGGCTGACGCCGGAGCTGGCGCTGCATCTGGCCCGTCACGGCGTCCGGCAGGGCGCCGACGGGCTCTATCGCTGGAAGTTCGATCACTATCAGCGGGCGAGGGCGCCGTATCGATTATCGCCCGACGACTACATCGGCCTGTGGTCGCGCATCACCTGTCCGACGCTGTTGATGTGGGGCAGCGAAAGTTTTCTGCCCGATCCGGAGGCCAGCGGCCTGCTGGCGCATTTCAACAACGCCGAGATGATGAAGATCTCCGGCGCTGGGCACTGGCTGCATCATGACCGGCTCGATGAAGTGCTGGCGACGCTGAGGCGGTTTCTCGGCGTGTCCGACTGACGCCGGGAGTTTAAAGAAACGCGAACCGGAATGCCTCGCCATTCGAGATCACCCGGCCGGCGGTCGGCCCGGGAAAATGCGCCGGCAGCAGGATGCTCGGCGTATCCGCGAGCTGCTCCAGAAGCTTGACGCGCGTCGACCGCGCCACCTCAAGGTCGAAATCGGCGGCGTTCGACAGCCAGGGCGCGGCGCACTGGATCGGGTGATGGATGACGTCGCCGGACACCACGGCATGGTCGTGGCCGCCGCGAAGGTCGATCATCATGTTGCCGATGGTGTGACCGGGCGCCGGGACGAAGCGAAACGTCGCCGCGCGGTCGTCGAACACGCAGTGGTCGCTATCGACGAACTCGGCCTGTCCCGTCGCGACAACGGGCAGCACGGAATCGACGAAGGAGCCGCGGTTGACCAAACGGCCCGGGTTCTGCCGGTGCTGCTGATCCCAATGATCATATTCCGTCCGTCCCATCAGATAGCGCGCTTTGGGAAACGTTGGCACCCAACGTCCGTCCACCAGCCGCGTGTTCCAGCCGACATGATCGACATGCAGATGGGTGCACATCACGAAATCGACGTCCTCCGGCCGCACGCCGAGCGCGGCCATGTTCTCGATGTAGGGCTGGTTGAGCTGGTGCCAGAACGGCGCACCCGGGCGGTCCTTGTGATTGCCGCAGCAGGTATCGACGATGGCGGTCCAGCGCGGCGTCCGCACTACATAGGAATGGTGGCTGAGGACGAAGCGATCGGTCCCGGGCTCGATGAAGCGATGATCGAGCCAGCCGCGATTGGCTGCGATCACCTCATCGGTGACGTTGGCGAACAGGAACGCCTTGTCGAGCGGGAGGGCCGGGATCTCGACCAGCCGGTCGATCCGCATCTCGCCAATTGTGAGCTGTCGCATCGGCTGCCTTCGCCTCGTCAGTTCCGCAATAGTTCGCCGAAACCGACCCATCGCGTTCCGTCGAAACGAATGAGCTGCAGGACCGTCATCGGCGTAAAGTGTTCCGGCGAATTGTTCACGACGGTGCCGTTGATCAGCATCGGCAGACGGAGGTCCTTCAGGCTTGTCGCCTGCTTCATGACGTTGGCACGCGTGAGATCGTTGCCGGCCGCCTTCAGCGTCGCAACCAGTGTCTGCGCGATGGTGTAGCCGTAAACGTTGAGCCAGTCGGCCTTGTTGGCGTCGGGCAGGTATTTGTCCATGAAGGCCAGCCATTCCTTGTAGCCGGCATCGTCTTTCAGGCCGGGATCGGTGCTGTCCTTCAGATACTGGCTGGAAATCACGCCGGTTGAATTGTCGCGTCCCGCGGGTTCGAGCACGCCGCTGATCGAGGCCGAGACGTTGGAAATGATCGTGACTGGTTTCCAGCCGATTTCGCCGATCTTGCGGATCGCTTGGGCCGCAAATTTCGGCGTCGCCGCCACCAGCACCACGTCGGCGCCGCTGCTCTTCAGTGTCAGGGTCTGGGTATCGATGGTTGGTGAGGTCGTTTCATACGGCGCCTTGGCAACAATCTGATCGCCGCCGCCGAGGCCTTCCTCAAGCGCTTTCAAATAGTCCTTGCCGAGATCGTCGTTCTGATAGAGCACGCCGACTTTTGCGGCGGGATGGCTCGCCTTGATATATTTGGCATAGGCCAGCGCTTCGTCGCGATAGGTCGGCTGCCAGCCGACGGTCCAGGGAAAATTCTTCGGATCGTCCCACTTCGCGCCGCCCGAACCCAGGAACAGCTGCGGCACCTTCCTGTCGTTGAGATATTTGTGCACGGCGGTGTTGGTCGGGGTTCCGACCCCGCCGAAGATCAGCAGCACCTCGTCGCTTTCGACCAGGCGCCGGGTCTGTTCGACGGTTTTTGGCGGGCTGTAGGCGTCGTCGGCGATGATCATCTGGATCTGCCGCCCGTTGACGCCGCCTTCGGCGTTGACCTTCCTGAAATAGGCCTCGGCGGATTTCGCGATCTGTGCAAAGGCGGAGACCGGGCCGCTCAGCGGCGCGGTGGTGCCGATCTTGATGGTCTTGTCGTCGGCGCCGGTGTCGTATTTCGCCGCGGTCTGCGCCAGTGCGGGGAAGGGCGCGAGCATCGTCAGCGCGACGGCCAAAGCGGGCAGTTGAATTCCGGAAACACGGCGCATGGGTAACTTCTCCCTGTTTTTCCGCCTCTTCGGACGGCTCCTTGGCCCTGCATCGCATGGCCGAACGAACGATCGTTCGTCTGTTGACTATCGAACGAGCGTTCGTTAGTCAACGTGCATGATCCGACCTGCCACCAACGCGGCCGAAATCGCCGCGCCCTCGACCCGCGAGCGGATTCTTGCCGAGGCGCTGAACCTGTTTGCCGAGAGCGGCTATGGCGGCGCCTCGATGCGCGAACTGGCGCGGCGGGTCGGGGTTCGCGAGAGCAGCCTCTACAATCACTTTGCGGGCAAGGCCGCGATCCTCGAAGCGATCGTCAGCGAACATGGCCCGGCCAGTTCGGCGAGCCGGCTCGAAGAGCCGCGCTATCGGCAGTTGCGAAAACTGCCCGCCGCGTTCTGCCGGCAGTTTGCGCTCGATCTGGTCGCGCAATGGTCGGACCCGCGCGAACATCAGTTCCAGAAGGTCATCACCGCGGAACGCAACCGCGTGCCGGGCATTCGCGCAAAATTCGCCGACCAGTTCTATTCGCGCGAACAGCGGCTGATGACGGATTATTTCCGCGGCTTTGCGCTGGCCGGACTGATCTCGACCACGGATCCGCGCGAGATGGCGCGGCTGTTCGCGGCCGGGCTGATCTACATCCGCCTCGAACACTACGTGATGGGCGCGCAGCCGTCGTCCCACGGCAAGGTCATGGAGGCGGTCGATCACTTCCTCGCCTTTTTCATGTCCTTGCTGGCGGCCGGGGACGTCGGGGCGGCCGCTGCCGCGAAACCGGACAAGCCAAAAGCCAAATCAAGAAAAGCCAAGGGAGAGACGCGTGGCAAGGATACCCCTGATTGATCCGGAACAGACGACCGGAGACATCCGTGCGTCGTTTGATCGGATGCCGATCAAGCTGAACATCTTTCGCATGATGGCGCACGCCGAAGCCAACATCATCCCGGCGATGCGGCTCGGCAGTTCCATCCTGCATCGCCAGAAGCTGAGCGCGGTCAACCGCGAATTGCTGATCCTGCAGGCCGCCCACCTCGAAGGCGGCGCCTATGAGTGGCGCCAGCATGTGCCGATCGCGCTCGGCGTCGGCGTGACGCAGGCGCAGATCGATGCGCTGGAGCGCGACAAATACGAGGATGCCGCGTTCAGCGCGACGGAGCGTGCGCTGCTGTCGTTCGGACGTGAAGTGATCGAGAACGTTCGTGTTCCCGGCGCCGTGTTCGCACCGATGCGCGATCATTTCAGCGATCAGGAAATCGTCGAATCGATTGTCGCGATCGGATTTTACATGATGATGGCGCGGCTGACGGAAGCAACCGAGACCGATCTCGATCCGTCGGCGGGCATGACCGTGTTCAACGCCGGCAAGAAGCCGGCAACCGCGTAATCTGCAATAGCTGATCGTTGGCAATCCGACACGGGATGAAAAAATGTCAGACAAGATCCGTTACGTCCGCGAACTGAGCGCGGAATCCAGAGGCGAAGCGCCGGGCCGCGGACGGCTGCAGGGCCGCCGGATTCTGGTCGTCGGCGGCGGCCAGCGAACGTTTGACGCCGAGACCGATCCTGTCGGCAACGGCCGGGCGATGTCGCTGGTATTCGCCAGGGAAGGGGCCCATGTCGCGGTGGCCGACATGAACCGCGCCAGTGCCGACGACACCGTCGGGCGGATCGAGCGCGAGGGCGGCCGTGCGTTTTCGATCGAGGCCAATATCGCGCGCGAAGCCGATGTGAACCGGATGATCGAGGAGGCGATGGACGGCCTCGGCGGCCTCGACGGCATGGTGCTCAATGTCGGCATCGGCGTCGGCGCGCTCGGCCTCGACGGCGTCGATCTGAAAGAGTGGAACGACACCTTCGCGGTCAATCTGACCGGGCCGATGCTGTGTTGCCGCAAGGCGCTGCGGCACCTCGATCCCGGCGCGTCGATCGTCTTCATTTCGTCGATCGCCGGGCTTCGTTCCGGCTCGCGGCTGATTGCCTATGACACGTCGAAGGCAGCCCTCGGCGGCCTGATGCGCAACGTCGCCAAGGAAGGGGCAAGGCGCGGCATCCGCGCCAACACGGTTTGTCCTGGTTTGGTCGATACGCCGCTCGGCCGTCACACCAGCGCCGGCCGGCCGTCGCGCAGCGCTTCGGGCGCGCCGTTCGGACGGATGGCGACGGGTTGGGAGATCGCTTACGCCGTGCTGTTTTTCATGTCCGACGACAGCGTTTACGTCAACGCGCAGACGCTGGCGGTCGACAGCGGCATTACCGGTCTGTGAGCCGGAACCGGGGGAGAAGATTTCCTCCGCCACGGGCGCGATCGCGGCAATAATTCCACTGCAATTGGGTGTCTGGACGACGCGCGCATTGCTATTTTCGCAGGCATCTCGACTACTTAGCCGGCCGGGACCATTTTCCGTGTAGCGCGATGGCTGGAACGATTGTTCCGCCGGCGCAGATGGAAGATCAAGAGATGCAACAGTTTCGCTCATTGCTGCGTGGCGCGCCGGCCCGGATCGGGCGCCGGCTGGCCCAGATCGTCGCCATTGCCGCCGCCAGCCTGCCGGCCGCGGGCGCGTAAGCTTACCGATGTTCAGCGACTATCGCTGACCCGTCGCGCCGGTTTCGCGCCTCAGCAGATAGACATCCATGATCCAGCCGGCCTTTTCGCGGGCTTCGGCGCGCGCCTTCACGATGCGGGGACCGGTCTCTGCGAGTGGGCCTGCGAGAAAGATCTCCTGGGGCATGCCGACATAGGCGCCCCACCAGATCGTGATGCCGGCGGGATCAAGATGCTGGAAGGCGCAGTCGCCGTCGAGCATCACCACCAGCGTATCGATGCCGTCGGGCCAGCCAGCGTCGCGTAGGCTTCTTCCGGTGGTGACCAGAAACGGCGCGCCGATTTCGTTCAGCGGAATCGCATGCGATGCGGTGAGCGCCTGGATCGAGGTGATGCCCGGGATCACCCGTACGCTCGGCGCGGGTTTCAGGCGCGACGCGATGCGCAGCGTGCTGTCGTACAGCGCCGGGTCGCCCCAGACCAGTAACGCCACCGATCCTCCACCTGAAAGCTCGGATTGAATCGTGTCGGACCAGACCTTGGCGATGGCGTCGTGCCAGTCGTCGACACCGCGGCGATAATCGGGGTTGCCCTGGTCGCGGCGGGGCAGGTCGAATTCCGCGATTTTTGTGGCGGGGTTGGTCACCACCTCGGTGCAGATCGCGCGGCGGAGGTCGGCAAGATCGGCCTTGTCCTCGCCTTTGCGCGGAATCAGGATCAGGTCGGCGGAGTTGAGCGCCCGGATTGCCTGCAGCGTCAGATGCTCGGGATTGCCGGTGCCGATGCCCACCAGAAGAAGCTCGATCATCTGCCTCCCAACGAAAACGCGGCCGACATGGCGGCCGCGCTCTGGTTCTTCGGATCGTGGATCAGGCCGCGTGATAGAGCCGCTGCGACACCAGCGGCGAGCCGCGCAGCGCATGCAGCGACTTGGCGGCGGCCAGGATCGCAAGATCGGCCAGCGGCTCGATCAGCACCACCGCCATGTAGGCGACGCCGAAGCTTGCGACCGAGGACAGGTTCGCGGCGCTGAAACCGGCGCCATAGATCGCCCAGAATGCGACCCAGGCGACGACGCCGCCCTGATAGGCGGTCGAGAGCGTCAGCGCCTGACTGTATTTCAGATCAACATAGGCGGTACCGGGCGCGATCACGCGGCCTGCCAGCGCATGCAGCGCGAACAGCGGCACCAAGAGCGTCGTGACGTTCATGCCATATTGCGGCAGGTCGATCGGCGAGAAAAACAGACCCTGGATCAGCAGGCCGAGCGCCAGACCGATTGCTGACGGCGCCGCGCCGAGGATCAGGAATAATGTCGAGCCCAGGATGAAGTGTACCTCGGAGACGCCGACCGGAAAGTGCGGCATGACCTCGAAGAAGATGAAGACGCCGACGGTGGCGATCGCGCTGCGCAGCAGCAGCGATAACGGGCCCTTTTCGCCGATCGAGCGGACGACAGACCGGAGCGCAACGGCGCCCGCAGCCGCGGCAGTCGCATAGCTCAGGACGATCTTGCTGCTGTCGACCAGACCGGGTTCGATATGCATGAAAATTCTCCGTGCCTTTGCTCATCCCCTCAGCGAGGGAAGCGATTTACGTTAGCGTTGTCACCGGCCCCAACCCAAGTCAAGAGCGCCCCGGCGCCAATGCCCCATACAGAATGAGGGCAGGGGTGCTGCTGGCTTCGGTCGCCATCGCCTCAGCCAATTCGGCTACCGTTGTGCGCGTCAGGCACTGGTCGGGTTGGCTGACGGATTCGGCCAGCATCGCCGGGGTGTTTTCAGGCAAGCCCGCCGCAATCAGCCGCCGTGCCAGTTCCGGAAAGGTGCGCTTGCCCATAAAGACGGCCGTGGTCGCCGACGGATCGGCCAGCGCCGCAAAATTCAATTGTTCGGGAAGTGCGCCGGTCACGTCATGGCCGGTCACGAATTGCACCCGCCGTGACAGTAGCCGCCGGGTCAGCGGCATGCCGGCCGCCGCCGCCGCGGCACAGGCCGAGGTGACACCGGGAATGATTTCATAGCCGATGCCGGCAACGGCCAGCGCCTCGATTTCTTCTTCCAGTCGCCCGAATATTCCGGCGTCCCCGGATTTCAGTCGCACCACCTTCGCATGCATCGTCGCATAATCGACCAGCAGCCGGCTGACATGTTGCTGCGGCGGCGACACCCGGCCGGCGCGTTTGCCGACGCTGATCAGATCGGCTCCGGCGCGTACGTGGGCGAGAATGGGACCGGAGGACAGATCGTCGAACAGCACGGCGTCGGCGGCCTGCAGCCGCGCCACCGCCTTCAGCGTCAGCAGTTCGGGATCGCCGGGGCCGGAGGAGACAAAGGAGACAAAGCCGGTCATGTCGCCTCCGCGATCAGATGAAAGAACGAGCCGGTTGCGCGGCCGCCGCCGTCGAAGCTCTTGCTTGATCCGGTTTCCGGCACGGCGGCGCCTGAGGCGTCAACGACCTGCGCGAGTGGCGCATCGTCGTGTTCGAGGATGCTGGCGTAATGGAACTCATGCCCGCGCAGCCGGGACCCGGCACGGTGACCGGGAATCGGCGAGGCCAACGCTGCGAGACGATAGCCAAGATGCATGCGCCGCTTCTCGAACGAGGTAGCGAGTTTGAAGAATCCTGCCATTTGATGCCGGACGCCCGACGCATCGATCAGGCCTTCGCCCATCGCCATGTAGCCACCGCACTCGCCATGCACCGGCCGTGTTTCGGCAAAACTCTGGAGCCCGGAACGGAATCGGGCAGAAGCCGCCAACCGTCCGGCATGCAACTCCGGATAGCCGCCGGGCAGCCAGCAGGCATCGGCGGATGCGTCTGGCGCTTCGTCGGCCAACGGCGAAAACGGCAGAATTTCCGCGCCCGCCGCGCGCCACCCCGCCAGCAAATGCGGATAAATGAAAGAGAACGCGGCGTCACGCGCGAGTGCCACCCGGTTGCCCGGTGGAGGAATATTGTGGAGTTTATCGGCACCTGCTGTTTTCGTCTGCGCGGCGATCACGCGTAGCGCTGCCAAGTCGACGTGTTCGGAAATGAAAGCTGCCATCTCGGCCAAAGTTTGCGCGAGGCGAGGTTGCTCCTCGGCCTGCACCAGGCCGAGATGGCGTTCCGGTAACGCCACCGACGGCCGTCGCGGCAAAGCACCGAGCACGCGGATTCCAGCCGCTTCAATGCCCGCGCGCGCCAGCGCCTCGTGACGTGGGCTCGCCACGCGATTGAGGACGACACCTGCGAGCGCAACATCCTTGCGCAGCGTCGCAAAACCGAGGGCGACCGCCGCCGCCGATTGTGCCTGTCCGGATACGTCGAGCACCAGCACCACGGGCCAGCCGGCAATGGCGGCGATATCGGCGCTGGCGCCGGTGCCTGTCTCGCCCTTCGCAGCGACGCCGTCGAACAGCCCCATCGAACCTTCGGCCAGCACCAGATCGGCGCCGTCGGCCGCCTGCATCAAGGCGGCGAGCTGCGCGGGCTGCATCGCCCAGCTGTCGAGATTCAGCGACGCGCGGCCGGACGCCCTAGCGTGAAACGCCGGGTCGATGTAATCGGGGCCGCACTTGAACGGCTGCACCGCCAGCCCCTGCGCGCGAAACGCCGCCAGCAAGCCCAGCATCAAGGTGGTTTTGCCGGTGCCCGAGGCGGGCGCGGATATGACGAGGCCTGGCGGGATCACGCGTCCTCCGGAAAGCGGGGATCGATACCGACGGGACGGAAGCGGCGATCGTAATCATCAGCGTAGAGACGGCTCTCGTCGAACTCCTGCGCGCCGATCGCGCGCCCGACTAAAATCAGCGCCGTGCGCTCCGTGACTCCAGCAACGGCGGCATCGAGTGTCGCGAGCGTCGCTGTTACCATTCGTTGATCGGGCCAGCTCGCGCGCCAGACCACGGCGACGGGACAATCGGCGCCATAGTGTGGCGTGAGCTCCGCAATCACCTTGTCCAGCACATGCACGGACAGATGGATCGCCAGCGTCGAGCCGGTGGCGGCAAAGGCGGCGAGGTTTTCGCCCTCCGGCATCGCCGACGCGCGACCCGAAGTGCGCGTCAGCACCACCGATTGCGCCACGCCGGGTAGCGTCAATTCGGCACCGAGGGCGGCGGCTGCCGCAGCAAAGGACGGTACGCCGGGCGTGACGTCATAGGGAATGTTCAGCGCACGCAGCCGGCGCAGTTGTTCGCCCATCGCAGACCACACCGACAGATCGCCCGAATGCAGCCGCGCCACGTCGTGCCCTGCGGCGTGGGCGGCTTCGATCTCGGCAATGATCATGTCGAGCGACATCGGCGCGGTGTCGATGATCCGGGCGCCGGGCGGGCAATGGCTCAGCAGCGCCTTCGGCACCAGCGAGCCGGCGAACAGACATACCGGCGACGAGGCGATGAGATCGCGGCCCCGGAGGGTGATGAGGTCAGGCGCGCCCGGTCCGGCGCCGATGAAATGCACCGTCATTCGCCGTCTCCTTCCGCAATCGCGGCCGTTGCCATGCCGTCGGCGGATACCGCACGCGGTCCCAGCAGCCGTGCCGTGGGGCCTGCCGCCGCGAGTGCCGCCGCTTCTGCGAGACTGCCGGTGCCGAAACGCGCGGCTACGCGATCAGACTTGGTGAGTGTTTCGACAGCGGCAAGCGCATCCGGCGTAATAGCGCGGATCGGCAGATGCAGTTCCGCGGCAAACGCGACCAATGCCACAGCTTCAGCCTTCTCCGCGGCGGTCGCCAGCGCCGTCACGCCGTCGGCTCCACCGGCCGACATCAGCGCGCTGCGCAGCGAGTCGATCCCGGCCGTCTCGCGAAAACCCATGCCGGCGATTTTCATTTCACCACGCTCCACTGCACCAGCGGACGCGAGGGAACCCAGCCGCGCATGCTTCCCAGCGGAGCCGCCTGCGCCAGCTCGATCCGCATCAACTCGCCGCCATGGCGTTCATGTTCGGCCAACAACAGCGCTTCGGTCTCCAGCGTCACCGCGTTGGCCACCAGTCGCGTTCCCCCGGATATCATCGACCACAACGTGTCGAACAAGGATTGCTCGTTGCCGCCGCCGACGAAGACCGCATTCGGCGCAGGCAGTTTTGCAAGCGCCGCGGGCGCAGACCCTTCGACGATCGTCAGGGCATGTGCGACGCCGAGCGCGGCGGCGTTGGTTCGAATGTTCGCTACGCGATGGGCGCGGGGCTCGATCGCAAACGCGCGGCCACCGGCGAGGCACCATTCCACCGAGATCGATCCCGAGCCCGCGCCGATGTCCCACAATATTTCGCCGGGACGTGGCGCCAGCGCCGACAGTGTCAGCGCCCGCATGGGGCGCTTGGTGATTTGACCATCATGGACAAAGGCCTCGTCCGGCAAACCCGATGTTCGCGGTAGTCCCGCGGAGCCTGCCGCTGTAATTGCAACCGCGACCGGGGCCGTCACGTCAGCAAGATCAAAGCGCTCAGCCGGCGTCGTGCGAATTCGCTCACCAACGCCGCCGAGAGATTCCATCACGCATACGGATGAAGCGCCAAAGCCCTTTTGGTTCAGCCACGCCGCCAGATCGCCGGCGGCCTTGCCATCACGAAGCAGGCAAATCGCGCGCCGGGCCGGCGCCAGATCCGCCAGCAATGTTTCGAAGGGCGCGGCGTGAAGGCCGAGGCAGGCGACTTCTTCCAGTCGCCAGCCCAGTCGCGCTGCGGCGAGCGAGAAGGTCGATGGCGCCGGTAAGGCGATCCATTCGCCGGGAGTCAGATGCGCTGCGAGGCTGCCGCCCGCGCCGTGCCAGAACGGATCTCCGGAAGCCAAAACCGCCACCCGCCGGCCGCGGCATTCCAGCACCGGGTCAACCGAGAACGGGATCGGCCAGGGGCGGCCACGCGCGTCGATTTCGGCCAGCTTGAGATGACGCGGCCCGCCAAACACGATTTCGGCTTTCGCCAGCGCATCTCGACTTGATCGCGACAAACCCGTAAGGCCATCTTCGCCGATGCCAATGATCGCGAGCCAGGGATCGGCGGCCTGCGAGGAGGAGTCAGACATGATGCGCGTCCTTCTCCTGGGCGGCACAACGGAAGCCAGCCAGATCGGCCGCGCGCTTGCCGCCGCCGGGGTGGCGGGAGTCTACTCCTATGCCGGTCGCACCGCGACGCCGGTTGCACAACCTCTGACGACACGGGTTGGCGGTTTTGGCGGCATCGACGGGCTCGCCGACTACATCAAGCACGAACAGATCACGCATGTGATCGACGCAACGCATCCGTTCGCCAGCCAGATCAGCCGCAACGCTGTCGATGCCTGCGCGAAGACAAACACGCCGCTGATCGCATACCTGCGCGAACCGTGGATAGCGGGGCCGCGAGACGATTGGCGACATGTCGCCACCGTCGAAGACGCGGCTGCGGCGCTGCCGGTTCATCCGGCACGGATTTTTCTGGCCATCGGCAGGCAATATCTCGTGCCGTTCGCAGCGCAACCGCAGCACTTCTATTTGCTGCGTCTGGTCGATGCACCCGCAACCGCGTTGCCGTTGCCCGATGCCGAGATCGTGCTGGCGCGCGGACCGTTCACGATCGAGGGCGACCTCGCGCTCCTGCGCGATCACCGTATCACGCATGTCGTCGCCAGAAACGCGGGTGGCGAGGGCGCCAGGGCCAAGCTCGATGCGGCGCGCGGGCTCGGCCTGTCTGTCATCATGATTGACCGGCCGATCCTGCCGGAACGAAAAGTGGCGCAAAGCGTCGATCAGATCATGCGCTGGCTCACTCACTCGGCGTGCCTAGGCGTGTAGACGTAACGCCCGACTCGGCGGGTCGCGGAATTGCCGACCAGCACGACGGTGCGCATATCGGCCATCTCGGGCCGTGCTTCGGCCAGCGTCACCGTCTCGATGTGTTCCTCTGCTGTCGTCACCGCGCGCGCGAACGTTATCAGCCGATCGGGACCGCAGGCATCGCGCAGGATTTCCAGCGCGCGTGCGAACTGGTGCGGGCGGGCGGCGGAGCGCGGATTGTAGAACGCCATCGCGAAGTCGGCTTCGGCGGCGAGCTGCAGCCGCCGTTCCACCAGCGCCCAGGGTTTCAGATTGTCGCTGAGGTTGATCGCGCAAAAATCATGGCCGAGCGGCGCGCCCGCGCGCGCCGCCGCTGCCAGCATCGCGGTGATGCCGGGCAGTATGCGAATATCGATCGACTGCAGCGCGGGGGTTTTCTCCAGCGCTTCGAACACCGCTGACGCCATCGCGAACACGCCGGGGTCGCCTGACGATACGATCACGACCTGTCGGCCTGCCGCAGCCAGTTCAAGCGCTTCGTTCGCCCGCTGCAATTCGACCCGGTTGTCGGAGGCGTGCAGCGTCAGCCCTTCGCGCGGCGTCACGCGTGCGACATAGGGGATGTAACCGACGACGTCGGTCGCAGCCGCCAGCGCTGCCGTGACCTCAGGCGTCACCAGCGCGGAATCTCCGGGGCCGAGGCCCGCGACCACCAGCGAGCCGGTCATTCCTGCAGTTCCGGACGGCGGCCCTGGCCGTGGACCAAAATGGTTGCGAAGTAGGGGCATTCGCCGATGTCGGTTTCGGCAAGCCGCACCACGCGCTGGCCCGGCATGGTGCCGCGCTCGACCAGCCACGCGTCGTCAAGCCTGCCCGCGCGTTCGAGCGCGCGGCGCACCTTTGGCAGATTGCGCCCGGTCTTCATCACGACGAGGGCATCCGCGCTCTGCATGTGACGTAGCAGATCGTCTTCGGGCAGGGTGCCCATCAAGACAGAGAGGACATCGTCGCCCCAGGTGATGGGAATCCCGGTCGCGTTCCAGCATCCGGTCATGCCGTTGATGCCCGGCACGATCTCGACATCGGCACGGCCTTGCAGCCGGGTTTGCAGATGCATGAACGAGCCGTAGAACAGCGGATCGCCCTCGCAGAGCACGACGACGTCGTTAGTCTTGGCGAGATCCGCAAGCCGCGTCGCCCAACCGTCATAGAACGACGTCAGCAACTGATTGTATTCGGGGCTGCCGAACGGCAGCTCGATCGTGACCGGATACTCCATCGGATATTCCGTCACGCCGGGCGCCAGCATGCCTTCGACGATACGGCGCGCCTGACCGGGCCGGCCAGCTTTACGGAAATACGCGACATGGCGTGCGGCGCGGATCAGCCGGTCCGATCGGACGCTGATCAGGTCGGGATCGCCGGGGCCGAGGCCAGTGCAGATGATCTTGCCCAAGATCTATTCCTTGCGGCTTGCGAGCGCGTTGACGGCGGCGACGGTGATGGCGGAGCCGCCGAGCCGGCCCGCGACAATCAGCGACGGCACCGGCGGGGCATCGATCAGCGCCGCCTTCGATTCAGCGGCACCGACGAAGCCCACCGGGCAGCCGATGATAGCAGCCGGGCGCGGACAGCTTTCATCTTCCAGCATGTTGAGCAAGTGAAACAAGGCGGTCGGCGCGTTGCCGATGGCAACGACAGCGCCCGCCAGATGCGGCCGCCATAGTTCGACCGCCGCGGCTGAGCGGGTGTTGCCGATCCTGAGCGCCAATTCGGGCACGCCGGCATCGTGTAGCGTGCAGATCACGTCGTTATGGGCCGGTAGCCGCGGCCGTGTGATGCCCTCGCTCACCATCCGCGCATCGCACAGGATGGGCGCACCGGCTTCCAGCGCCGCGCGTGCGGCGAGCGCCATATCAGGCGAAAAGCGAACGTGCTGTTCCAGCCCGACCATGCCCGCGGCATGGATCATGCGAACCACCACGACTTCTTCTTCCGCCGTGAAGCGGGCGAGATCAGCCTCAGAACGGATGGTGGCAAAGGATTTGCGATAGATCGCGGCGCCGTCGGTTTCATAGGCGTGCGGCATCACATTGCCTCGCGCAGAATGGCCGGGTGGGCGGCGAGGAACTCGGCCGTCAATCCCGAGCGCAGCGGCAGGTCTTTCGCATGACCGTCGCGGACCAGATCGAATCCTGCGGCTTGCGCCGTCAGCGTAAAATTCGTGGCGCCGGGATGCGCGCAGCCCTTGCTGCAGCCGGAAACATGCAGGACGGCACCGTCAGGCAGATGCGGCGCAAGCGACCGCGCCAGCGCGCGCGTCGGCTGCGCGGCTTGCCGGCAGCCGGGCGCGCCGGTGCAGGCAATCACGCGCAGCATCGGATCGTTGGGTTGCGTGATCAGCCCGGGCAGGTCGGGCATGGCGCTGATACCTTCGATCAGCAGCATCCGCCATGGCGTTACACGAAGCGCGCCGAGACCCGATAGCGTTGTAAGCATTTCGGCTGGGACCTGGCCGAACTCGAAACCCACCAGCACGCCTTGCGCAACCGGACCCGGCTCAGGGGAGAATGGTGTGGTCGATGTGGCGGGCACTTCCGTAAACGCGTCCGGCAGCATCGCGCCGCGCGCCAGATGTGCCGCCATCCTGCCGCGCTCGCCACTGATCCCACCCGACTGCACGAACCAGTCAGCCAGCGCCAGCATGGTGCTGACGGCATTTGTCGCCGATACACGCGCGGCAGTCGCCGCACCATTGGCGCGACAGATCAATCCGCCATCGGCGCTGCGCTCCAAGCGGATGTCGGAAGACACGTTGGTCAAAACCGGCTGCGGTCCGCAATCGATAGCGAACCCGAATTTTGCCGGCAGGCGGAGCGCGTTCGGCGCGGTCAGGGATTTCGCCAGGGCCGTCGCCAGTTCGACGCTGCCGTCATCCGCTGACCAGAACGGTGAAAGAACAATGTTGCGGCGTTCCTCGGCTTCCGGGTTTTCGTCGATCAAGCCCAAGGCGTCGAGGCCCTCGATCAGCGGGGCGTAGCTCTGCTCGGTCACGCCGCGCAGATGAATGTTCGCGCGCGAGGACAGATCGATCACGCCGTTGCCATGCGCACGCGCGAGCCGGGCGATTTCGCGCGCCTGCTGCGGCGTCAGCCGCCCGCCGCGCGGACGGACCCGAATGACCCAGCCGTCGCCCGACGGCATCGGGCGCAATGCTCCGGGACACCAGCCCTGAATGACCGGCTCAGCCATGGGCGGCTCCCAATTGCATCGCAATCGAGTTGCGCCGAGTCGTCCAAAGTCCGGCTTCGCGCAGCGCATCGAACCGCGCGCGCAACGCCGCTAGCGCTGCCGGATTTTCGCGGGCCATGAAATTGACCAGATCGGATCGGCCCAAGGTCGCGTCGTAATAGAGGTCGAATAGATGGTGGGGAACGTCGCGCGTCAGATTGGCGAAGGCGGCGAGGTTGTCGAGTGTCATGGTGACTTCGGCGGCGCCACGAAATCCGTGGCGCATCATGCCGCTGGCCCAGGCCGGATTGGCGGCGCGGGCGCGAACGACGCGGGCGATCTCTTCCGGCAGCGTGCGCGAGCGCGGCGCGTCGGGCTGCGTCGTATCGAGATGATAGAGCAAGGGCGCATCGCCACCGAGCCGCGCGACGGCGGCGGCAAAACCGCCTTCATGGGTCGCATAGTCCGATGCCAGCAACAGGTCGCTCTCGGCAAGATCCTGCACATGGGCAAAGCCGTCAGCGGCGAGCAGGCGCTTTTCCAGCGCGGCGCGATCCTGCCGGCTGTTGCCCTGCGCGTCGATGGCCCATTCCGATCCGGTCAGCCAGGCCTCGCCCAGCGTGGCACGGCCCTCGGCGCTGTAGTCCTCAAGCGCGGCGCCCATCGCCAGACCGTAGAGCCCCGGGCGTGGCCCGAACACGCGCGGCGCCAGCGTCGCATAGGGGTTGCTGTCGTCGGGTTCGCCATCGCCGGACAGCGCCGCGGCGCCCGCTTCGAACAGTTGCGGAAGATTTGGAAACACGTCGCGGAACAGGCCTGAGACCCGCAACGTCACGTCGATGCGCGGGCGCCCGAGCAATGCTGGCGGTACGACGTCGATGCCGTTGACGCGTTCGGATTTGGCGTCCCAGCGCGGCGCGAGGCCGGCCAGATGCAGCGCCATCGCGAATTCCTCACCGGCGGTCCGCATCGTCGCGGAGCCCCAGAGATCGATCACCAGCGAACGCGGCCAGTCGCCGTGGTCCTGCAAATGACGGCGCAACAATTCCTCGGCGAGCTTGACGCCCTGCGCATGAGCGGAACGCGACGGCACCGCGCGTGGATCGACCGAAAACATATTTCGTCCGGTCGGCAGCACGTCTGACCGGCCGCGGGCCGGCGAACCGGATGGTCCCGCTGCAACGCGCCGCCCGGCAAGCGCTGTCAGCAGGCCTTCGCGTTCGCCGGCGCCTTGCCCGTAGACATGGAGCCCGTCGCCGAACTGGCTCGCCTTGATGTCGCAGACAAAGCGGTCGATCCGCGTGATCGCCTCGGCCGTAGTTGATGTGGCGGTGAGGCCAAGGTCCTGCTCGACGCCCGCGGACTGCGCCTCGGCACGGATCGTCGCAACCAACCTGACGCGGCGCGCCGGGTCCAAACCATCGGCTGTCGAATATTCGTCGAGCAACTGTTCCAGCCGCAGCAAGCCAGCGGGCATCGCGCTGGCGATCTGCGGCGGCGGCAGGTGTCCGAGTGTCACGGCGCCGATCCGGCGTTTGGCCTGCGCCGACTCGCCGGGATCGTTGACGATGAAGGGATAGATTATCGGTAATCCCGCCGTCAGCGCGTCCGGCCAGCAGCTTTCCGACAGCGCCACGGATTTTCCCGGCAGCCATTCCAGCGTGCCGTGCGCGCCGACATGCACGAGCGCGTGGATCTGTTGCGCCCGCAGCCAGAGATAAAACGCGACATAGCCATGGCGTGGTGTGCGCGCGAGATCATGGTATTCGGCGTCGCGCGATGACACCTCGCCGCGCTCGGGCTGCAGCGCAATCAGCGTGTTGCCGCGAAGGAGGGCGGCGAAATGGAATGCGCCGTCGCGTATCGTGGGGTCAGCTTCAGGGTCGCCCCAGGCGGCGGTCAGCGCGTCTTGCAATGGCTCCGGAAGAGAGGCGAGGGCCGCGCGATATTCCTGCGTCGGCCAGACAAGCGTTCGCGACGACAGTTCGGCCGCGAGCGGCGCGCCATTGGTGATCGCGTAACCATCCTTGGCCAGATCGGACAATATCGCTTCGGTCGACGCCAGCGCATCGAGCCCAACTGCGTGCGCCATCTGGTCCGCACGGCCGGGATAAGTCGAGAGTACCAGCACCAGCTTGCGCGACGGTGCCGGCGTCGTCGCCAAACGATGCCAGCCCGTGACGCGATCGGCGACCGCTTCGATGCGCGCCTGATCGGCGCGATGAGCGAAGCGGGAATACTGCAAGTCCGGATCGCGCTTGCCGGGTGATTTGAAACTGGTGACGCCGGCAAAAATACGCCCGTCCAGTTCGGGCAGCACCACATGCATGGCAAGATCGGCCGACGACAGGCCGCGATCGGACGCAGCCCAGTCGCGCTTGCGCGCGGTCGACAGCGCGACCTGAAACACCGGGCAGCCGGGCGCATCGAGCGGCGAGGTGCCGTCGTCGCCGCGCGCGGAGAAGGCGGTGGCATTGACCACGGCGGCGGGCGCTAACTTGCGAAGCGTCTCGCGTGTCCACTCGGTCGCGCCGGACGCTTTCAGTGAGGGCACGAACAGTCCGATCGCATCGAAGCCACGCGATCGGAATGCGCCGATCAGCGCATCGACGGGCTCGGTATCGGCCGCCGTGAGGTAAGATCGATAGAAGGTCACGACCACCAGCGGCCGGTCGGTCGGTATCGGTTCGGCAACGACGCCGCGCGTAAAATCGTACCAGCCGTAATCGGGAACGATCTTTTCGCCCTGAACCGGCCCGGCATAAAGTCCGGCAGCCAGCGCCAGTTGCGCCAGGGCGGCTTGCGCTGCCAACGCGCCGCCGGCATCGCATAGCGCAGAGAGCCGCCGCAGCGTGGAGACCGGCAGCGTCGAGAACGCATCGAGCTGGGTATCTTCGCGGCCGTCGCCCGGCAGTACCGCCAGCGCGATGCCGCGCCGCTGCGCGAGTTCGCGCACTTGGCTCAGACCATAGGACCAGTAGCTTTCACCACCGATCAGCCGGATCAGGATTCCCTTGGCATCAGCAAGCGTTGCGTCGATATAAGTATCGACCGACATCGGATGGCGCAGCGCGACTAGATTGGCCAGTCGTAGCGTCGGCAGCGTGCCGTTGGCGCGATGCCAGCCGACCGCGAAGGCGCCGAGGTCGCTGTCGGAAAACGACAAGGCGACCAGATCGGCAGGCGTCTGCTCGAGATCGTAGGCGGTCGCCGTCTCGTCAAGCGCGTAGCTGTCGCGGTAACCGCCATGCATGCCCGATCAGACCCCCAGCGTTTCCTCGATGGCCGCGCGGTCGATGTGGTGGCGCTCGGCGATCACGACCAACTGCGACGTCCGGGGCGTGTCGCCCCACGGACGGTCGAACTGGCTGCGCACCCGTTCGCCGACGGCTTGCACCAATAGCCGCATCGGCTTGCCCTTGACCGCGACATACCCCTTCACGCGCAAAATATTCTGTTCGCGCGCCAGGCGGCGGATGGCTTCGGCCAGCACGTCCGGATCAACCGTCTCCGGCAGGCTGATCGAGACACTGTCGAAATCATCGTGTTCATGATCGTCCTCGCCGTCGTGATGCGAGGGGCGGGCGGCGATATCGTCTTCGGCGGCGCTGTTGAGACCGAGGATGACGCGCGGGTCGATAATGCCGTCGGTCATCGCCAGCATCGGCACGGAGCGGGGTGACTCCGCCGAGATGATCGAGCGCGCGGCGGCCAACCCAATTTCGCCGGCAAGATCAGCCTTCGACAGCAACACGATATCGGCGCAGGAAACCTGGTCCTCGAACACTTCCGACAGCGGGGTCTCGTGATCGATGCTGTCGTCCGCGGCGCGTTGCGCGGCGATCGCGTCGAGGTCGGGCGCGAACCGTCCGGCCGCAACCGCCTCGGCATCAGCGAGCGTGATCACGCCGTCGACCGTGATGCGCGAGCGGATCGCGGGCCAGTCAAATGCCTTCAACAAGGGTTTCGGCAGCGCGAGGCCCGAAGTCTCGATCAGGATGTGATCGGGCCGCCGCGGCATCGCCATCAGCGCCTCGATGGTCGGAATGAAGTCGTCGGCAACGGTACAGCAGATGCAGCCATTGGCGAGTTCGACGATATTCTCGACGGGGCAGTTTTCGTCGGCGCAGGATTTCAGGATCTCGCCGTCGACCCCGAGCGTGCCGAACTCGTTGACCAGGATCGCCAGCCGCTTGCCGCCGGGATTGCGCATCAGGTGACGGATCAGCGTGGTTTTTCCCGAACCGAGAAAACCGGTGATCACGGTGACGGGCGTTTTGGCCAGATCGGTCATGCGAGCACCATCGGCGGAATGCGGGCAAGGCTCTGCTTGCGGAAAATTGTCGGGCGCTCACGCCAGGGCACGATGCCGTCGGGTGCGCTGGCGTAAGCAACAGCACCGGAGAGGATTTCGGCGGCGTCGGTTTCCGACAGGCGGCCGTAGACATAGGACCAGCGGCCCGGCGCGCTCAGCGCGACCGAGCATCCCTGCGAGCAGGCGGAAAGACATTCGACCGGCACGATATGCACCGCCTCGGGCGCACCTGCGGCAACCAGCGCGGCATGCAGCTTTGTGCCGGGACAGTCCGTGCCGTCGGGCACGGTTTCTCCGGCTTTACAGGTGATGCAGACATGCAGCGAAACGCTCATCGACTTGTCCCATACTTCCATACGAAAGGGCAGGACAGGAGGCGGCGCGACCGAACGAACGGGTGGCGCATCCAACCGGCCGCGGAACACCCCGTCCGCCCGTTCAGTCTGTGCGCTGGCAGGTCTCCCGGCTTGCGGATTCAGGGTTTCCCCAACACTCACTCCA